>JAUIJQ010000427.1 GCA_030431165.1 Rhodothermia bacterium
CGTCAAACGGCTCGACCCACTCGCCGCCGCGACGTCGACCTCGCATCAGCCCAGTGGACGAGTCGAACAGATTTTTGTAGTTCTTCGATCGCTCGATCATCGTCTCGAAGGTAGCATCGTCGCCCAACTCGCGGGCCAGCAGGGCCACCGCGTAGTCGTCGTAAGCGTACTCCAGCGTCTTGGTCACGCCGGCCTTGGCCCGCGTCTCGACGTGCGGGTTTCGTGCGCGTCGCGTAGAGATGTAGCCGTTGCGGATGTACTCGGTCAGATAAGGCCTCGCCCGGCGGTTCTCCTCGGTGGCGCTATTGAGCATCAACTCGTACGCCTGCTGAACGTCGAACCCACGCACCCCGCGCAGGTACGCCCCCGTAACAAACGGCGACGCGTGGTTGCCCGCCGAGTTCGGGATCTGGAGGATTTCCTCTGTCTCGAACGTCGTCAAGTCAATGCGCGCAACACGTGGTGTATTGTTGGCATTGATAAACAGCCAGCGTCCGTCGGGCACACCGTCAGTCTGTGATAGCTCAGGGTGATGGGAGTCATCCCAGGGGATCATTCCGAATGTCGTTTGCAACATCGGTTTGGTTTCCTCTGAGTAGCCCCACCCGTTCTCTGGGAATTGGGAGAACACCGGGACGGTTTTCAGCAGACGACCGGACGGCAGGCCGTGGACGGTTACCTGTCCGCTGAATCCGCCGGACATGAAGGCGTAGAACTCGTCATACTCGCCGGGTGCGACGTAGACCGCGTTTGCTGCGTCAGCGTCTCCCCCAATGTTCGTGGAGGTCGTCTGGCACGCAAAGAGCGCCACGCCGCCTGCGAGGACGAAGGCTGCCGCCAGGAGGACGTTTCGTGCATGGTTTTTCATTGGTTCAACCTCTGTTGGTTGGCGTTGAGATGTCACCTATTGGGCGACAGATCGGAGGTATTCAAGCAGGGCCCGCGCTTCTTCTTCGCTGAGGCTCTGGTCAGCCATGGGCGCGGCGTATTCGGCAAGCAGGGCACGCGCTTCCGGGTGCCGCTGTGTCATCTCGACGGGATTGAGAATCATGTTCATGATGTAGGCCGGCGAGCGCTTCGTGGTGACATCGCCAAGGGCCGGCCCGATGTACCGTTCCTCGACTCTGTGGCACGCGCTGCACTTCAGCCTGAACAACTCTTCGCCGGTGGAGACCAACGCGTCGTCGATCGGGCCCGGCTCGAATGCTTTGACGGGGCCGATGCCGTGCTCGAGTTCAGCAGGCGAGAGACCGGCCGACGTCGAAGCCGACGGCGACGATGTGCCCGACGCGGATGTCGATGCGGCGCCGTCGTTGTCGGGCGACGAACACCCGGTTCCTACAGTGAGTGCTGCGACCAGCGGAATCACGGCGAGCAGGGTCCGGTAGCTGAGTGGCCGTGTGTGTGTTGTTGCGGATTGTCTCATGGTTTTAGCGGGGGCATCAAATATGACAGTCAAAGGAGTCTGTTATCTTAAATGGTCACATACCAGGCGTCATTGGGCATAACAAAGTGTAGAGTCAGGATGAGAGCCTGAAGGCTTTCCGGTTGATCGGATCCGCGATCTCGTCCAGCGTTGTCTGACTGAACAGGCGGGAAAGTCTGGTGCGTTCTTCTGCCCAGCGATCGTGCAACGGGCACGGCTTACGCTCTCCGCAGCCTGGCAGTCCGAGCATACACTCTGAGAACAGCTCGGGGCCGTCGATGGCCTCAACGATTTCCATCAGGCTGATGTCGGATGCCGATCGCGCCAGGGCCACGCCACCGCGCGGACCCTTAAAAGACTTCATGATTCCCGCACGGGTAAGCTGCTGAAGGATCTTTGTCAGGAAGTGGGCCGAAATGCCCAGATCAGCGCTTATCACGCGGATCGGAACGTACTCGTCGTGATCCCTCGACGACACGTAAAGCGTGGCTCGCATTCCGTATTCGCAGCTCTTCGACAGCAACATTCTGTTCCCTCACAATCCCGTTTGCCCGGCTACACGAACAACGTATATCGGATAGCGGACTCTTTTTTCTTAAATACAAACCGCGTTTATCTCCGGCAACAGGATTTGTGTAAAGAAACCGCCAATCCGACCCTCAGCGCCTATGAGGATCGCTTCCCAAGATATGCCCCCGCCACGAGCCCGATAGTCGCAAAGACCAGTACGGGTCCGGTCGTGAGTAAGCCTACTCCTGCCCCAACAGCGGCGCCCGCTACCATGCTCTTTCCGGGGCGCGTCTTCAGCACCCGTTTCAGCCTCTCCGTGTTCGTACTCATTGCGTTGACCTCAGATCATAGCGTGCCGGCCGGCACATCCGGCGGATGCCCCTGCCGGGGCGTTTACCCTCGCACGATACGGAACGCAGACAATCCAGTTTCGATTGTGCCAATCGCTGCTTTTTTCGCGTTTACCAGAATACGGTCTTCGACGACCACGACTGACGCACAGCATTCCTGCCGAGATGATCGCTCCTAACACTAATGATAGGCTCGGCCCCGACGAGCTTGCCCGGGAGTTACACGACGGTGTCGGACAACTCCTAACGGCAGCCCGGCTAATGGCTGAGGGCACACCTGACTGCCCGCCAATCGTCGCATCGCTGCTGACTGACGCGATCATCGAGTTGCAGCGGGTATGCCAGGAACTGTCGAGCGTAGAGCCGACGCGCCTCGGGCTCGGCCGCGCCCTTACGCGGCTCTGTGCCCGCACCGATCAGTTGCCCGGCGTCACATGCACAGTATTGATCGAACAAGGCGCAGTGCCGCCCGTCGGGCCCACCGCCCATGCCCTTTATCGGATTGCGCAGGAGGCTGTTGGCAACGCGCTTGCGCACTCGGGTGCTGATTCGGTCAAGATCGAGTTGCACACAAGGAAGGGAGACATGGTGCTTGACATCACCGACAACGGACGCTGGCACGCGGCTGACCTAGACGCAAGTCATCACGGGCTGTCCAACATGCGCTCACGCGCCGATGAGTTGGGTGGCACCCTCAAGATTCGGCGTGGCGGTGATGACAAGGGTACGCGGGTTCGATGCCGAGTGCCGCGTTCGGTTTCCTCAACGGCATCCGAGGTTGAACACCGGTGAAAGCTTCAGCAAAGACAACACGTGTGCTGATTGTAGATGACCACCCGGTGGTTCGCGACTCGCTCTCTTCCCTTATCGGGGGCGAAGCAGACATCGAGATTGTTGGCACCGCCGGGAACGCCGACGAGGCACACCTCGCCTTTCGCAGCACTCGGCCGGATGTGCTGATCGTTGACATTGCGTTGTCTGACGCACATGGGCTTGAGCTGATGCAGAACCTGCTCGCCGAAAGTCCGATGACCAAAGCAGTCGTATTCTCGATGTACGACGACCGCACGTACGCCGAGCGAGCGATCAGGTGTGGCGCGCACGGCTACGTCATGAAGAGCGCACCCACGCGTTCAATCCTCGACGCGATCAGGACGACGCGACGCGGGGAATTCTACCTGAGCGGACCGGTGTTGTCTCGCATACTGCGTTCACTGGCCCGCGGAAGCGACGCGGCGCCCGATCAGCCTTTTGCAAACCTGACCGATCGCGAACTCGAGGTCTATCAGCTGCTGGGCCAGGGCGTACACGTCTCGCAGATCGCAACGCAGCTCAACCTGTCGCGAAAGACGGTAGAAACCTACAGGCGCCGCATTCGCGAGAAGCTGGAGCTTGAGTCGATTACCGAGTTGCTTCAGCATGCAATCCAATGGACGCACACCCAGTCCCGCACGTCGGGCGAGAATTGACGCGGCTACGCGAGCATGC
>JAUIJQ010000428.1 GCA_030431165.1 Rhodothermia bacterium
CGAGACCTCCGCATTGTCACGGTTACGCCGTTCGACGCGGAGTGCGATGAGTTCGCCGGTGAACGAGCCGGTGAAGACGACCAGCACGCGGTCGCCAATTCTCAGAGCGGAGAACGGAATCTCGGTGCCATCTTTGTCAACGATCTTCGTGTCTGGAACGACGAAGAGTCGCCTGTCCATAATCACGAGCGAAGTCTCACCGAGTTCTTCGATGAGGCCCTCGATCCGCAGTTCGGTGTGTTCGTTCGGCGCGCCGACATAAAATGTAGCGTCGCCCTCAAAGGCGGCCCCCTTCCCGTCAGCGACGATCGCACGGAGGTACCATTCGCCGGCATGCAGCGAGTCGAGCGCAGCCGTGTACGTGCCGTCGAAGTGGTTCGTCAACGGCAGGCGCCAGACGAACGACTCGTGCCCGTCTTCGCGTTCAGCCGAAACGCGTAGCTCATTCTGATCGAGGTCGGCCGGATCAACATCCGGCGCCTTGACGCGAACGTGGACTACATCGCCGACGCCAAACTCGCGATCGGCGGTTGAGAAGTCCGCATGCTTTGAAAGTGTCAGTGCAGCATCCTGAGCCGCGGCGTGGCGCAAGCCGAGCGGGAGGAAGAGGACAGTAATAATCAGAAACCGCGCGTACCGAGTAATCATGGTCGCATTCCGATAGTGAGTGGGAACAAGGTCTTATAGCAAGAGCGGTGCCAGCACGGGGACTTTGCCCCGAATGGCGCTGTCAGAAGCAGAATCGCTACAATTCTGGCCTGTTTCGAGGTGTGGGCATCATTGAAACGCGCACATTGCTCAGTTGCCGTGCAAAATCTGCGCACCGTACCGCGACTGGCTTCTGTGCCTTGTGCTGTCAGAAGCGGACCCGCGCGGCGAGCGTCATCCCATCAGGTTGGGGCGCCACCTCAAACGCAATCGGGCCAATGACCGCCGTGCCCGGGGTGGCCAGCGCATCTATATAGGCCGCCACCCAAACAACCGCGGCGGTTATCGCCAGCGTGTTCCGCAGTTTGTGTCGACTGTTGAATGTGTCGTACCGCTCGACGACGCGCGCGGGATCTTGCTCATCGACATACGCGCGCCGGGCGCGACGACGGGCGCCATGTGCCACCGCCGTTGCGCCGGATGCCGCAACCCAGGCACTCCCCAGCACGACGGCCTTTGTCCGCTGGCCTTTGTGGAACTGGCCCCATCCGGGGAGAATCATCGACCTGATCGCCGCCGCCGGTCGAGGATCCACGAGTGTTACGTAGCGGATCTCCGTGCCTCCGTCAGGATTGACCCTCGTGCGAAGTCCATCGAAGAACTCGACGATCTTTGGACTAACGGTCTGCGGATCCGGACGAATTGCCGGATCAAGTTGCAGCGCAGACATGAAGTTGGCGCTGGCGGATTCGATGCTGTTGTCGGAGTAGTCCATTACGCCCAAAAGGAGATGGGCCCGCGCCAAATCGTGAGTGGTTACTCTTTCTGGCGCAGCCACAACCGTCCGCAACAGTTCGCGCGCCGTGACATAGTCGAGTCGCTCGAAGGCCAGTGCCGCTTCATCGATCTGTGACCGCGTCTGCGCAGTCGCCGGAGCAACCAGCGGCGCAACCAGCGCGACAGCAAAAACTGCAACAACCGCAGCAACCGCCATACTCACGGCGACTACATCAACGGTATTTCGTCCGTTGGTCACTGTTGAGTCAATTCAAACAGGTTGAAACGCATAACGTAGGTGCTGTCGGCTCTGAGGTTGAGAGCCGTACTCCACGAACCGAGCGTCGGGTGCCGCAATGTCAGTTGCGTCTCGCCGGGCGGAATGATCAGGTCAGACTGGATCGGCGTTGTGTCCCGAACGGCGTCGTTAATCAGGACCTCGGCCCACGGGCTGACCGTCAGGTTGAGCCTGGCGACGGAGCGCCACATGGAGACGTTAATGCGTGACGTGTCCGCAGCGCGGGCGTCGATGCTGCGAACGTAGTCGGGAAAATCGGGGTGTCGCAGTGTCAGCTCGTGTACCCCGGGCTCTATCGACAGCGGGGAGGTGATTGGCGTGGTTCCGACGGGCGCGCCGTCAATCAGGACCTGCGCCCAGGGGCTGGCCGATACAGCCAGGTACGCCGGCAGCGTGTGCCGGTCTGTGTCAGCGTTGCCGCGATCCAGGCTACGCTGCGTTGTGTCGAATGGAACGGGGACGTGGGCAGGGACGCCGGTCGCGGGCGCCGGCGTCTGCGTCGCAGGAGACTCCGGGTCACGCACTGTAGCAGTGCTCGTGCTTGGTGTCCCCGATGTGTCAATTGTTGCGATTGCGGCGGTATTCGCGGCCGTGTTCTCAGCCCTCGTGGCTGTTGCGGCATCCGCTGCGTTTTCTGGTCCCGAAGGGGCCTCGGCTGTTCCGTCTGCTGATGGTGTCTCCGCTGCGCCCTCAACATTTTCGGTTGCGCGCGCTGTGTTTTCAGCGGTTGCCCGTTCGCGGGATGAACGCCACGCCGCAACGACCGCGACGGTGATCAGTAGTAGCGCGGCGAGTGCAGCTGTAGTCCGCCGCGCCGGGTATGAGCGCCGGGCACGCGCGATCGCATGTGCTCTGCCGGCCGTTGGCCGGGCCGCTTCTTGACCGGCCGCTTCTGCTTGCTCTGCCGGCCACCGGCTTCCCGCAGTCGAAGTCGGAATACGCCGGGGTGCCACAACCGAATCACCGGCGAGCCACGACTGAAAGTCTGCCGCGTCTGGCGTCGGTTCGAACTGTGACGCCAGACGATCAAGCAGTGGAAGCGCCGCGGCCGCGTCTCGCGGCCGTTGCTCGGGCGCGGCATTCGTCAGCCTGCGAATAACGTCTATCTCATCTGTGTCGAGCGTCGCGAGTAGTGAGTCGTCGGCACGTGAAAGTTGGAACGTCGATGCCCGCTGCCCATGCAGATGCGTGGTCGGAAGCCGACCAGACAGTGTCTCGAATAGCGAAACGCCCACCGAGAACACGTCTGACGCATAGTTCGCCGGATGCCCGGCAACAACCTCGGGTGCGAGGTAATCCGGCGTTCCCGCGACGCCCCCAAGGATTCCCGGGCTGCTTCCGGCGAGCCCAAAGTCGGCGAGCTTGACATCGCCCGAGTCGGCTACCATTATGTTCGCCGGTTTGAAATCGCGATGCACGATGCCCGATTCATGGACGGCCACAAGCCCCGCCGTGGCGTTGCGAAGCACGTAGACTGCGAACGCCGACGGGACGGTTCGCTGTTGCAGCAGTCCGCTCAGCGTTACGCCATCCACGAACTCGGTAACGATGTACAGACCACTTTCACACGCACCGCTCTGCAGTATGGCGACGACGTGTTTGTCGGATACTGATCGAAGCGCTTCCGATTCGGCCAGAAACCGGGAGGACAGATCCGCGTCGTTGAGCCACTGTTGGTGCAGCAGCTTTACCGCAACGACGCGATCAGCGTCTTCGTCATACGCTTTGTAGACGCTCGTTGTGGTTCCGCGGGCGATCTCCGCAAACGGGCGTGTTGAGCCTATTCGTCCCGGGATTCCCATTCTTTGAGCCGGTAGTGGAGCCAACGCCTGGAAACGCCCAGCGATTCAGCCGTGGCCGTGACATTGCCGTCGTGCGCCGCCATGGTCTCCATCACGTATCGGCGCTCGATTTCCTTTAGCGGCAGGCCCGGTTCGGCGGGGGCGGTTCCGTCGTCTTCGGGAAGGCGCAGATCGGCGCTGTCGACCTGATCCTCGCGGGCAAGTACAACGGCGCGCTGGATCGTGTTCTCCAACTCGCGCACGTTTC
>JAUIJQ010000007.1 GCA_030431165.1 Rhodothermia bacterium
CATCTACCGCAGCAGGCAGCACAAGAACCTGTGGCTGATTGACAAAGCAAACGGCGGCAAGTCGGATGCCCTGAACGCCGGTATCAACTATTGCACGAAGCCCCTCTTTTGCGCCATCGATGCGGATACGCTCCTGGATCGCGATGCGCTGCTTCGCGTGGTGCGCCCCTTCATCGAGGACAGTGACACCGTGGCAGCAGGCGGCATCGTGCGCATCGTAAACGACTGCCCCGTACACCGTGGGCGCGTTGCGGATGTTCGACTTCCCAACGGCAGGCTTGCCAGGTACCAGGTGCTGGAGTATCTCCGTGCCTTCCTAGCCGGCCGCATCGGATGGGACGCCATGGGTATGGTCCTGATCATATCGGGTGCGTTCGGGCTCTTCCGAAGATCCACAGTTGTCGACGCCGGCGGCTATGCCACTGACACGGTTGGTGAGGACATGGAGCTGGTTGTCAGGCTGCATCGCTACTGCCGCGAACAGAAGCGGCGCTATGCAATCCGATTTGTTGGCGACCCTGTTGCGTGGACGGAATGCCCCGAGTCGATCACTGTACTTGGTCGGCAGCGCGACAGGTGGCAGCGCGGTCTTTCCCAGGTCTTGATGCGGCACCGAAAGATGCTGTTCAACCCGCGCTACGGCCGCATCGGAATGATGGCGTATCCCTATTTCTTCTTCCTGGAAATGGTGGGACCCGCAATTGAGGCGTTGGGCTACACGGTCTTCCTGATTGCGCTGATAACGGGATCGCTTTCGTGGCTTCACGCGCTGGCGTTCTTCCTCGTGTCGGTTGGCCTCGGGATCCTGCTGTCAATCCTCTCGGTTGTGCTGGAGGAGATTTCGTTCCGTCGGTACAATCGGGTCCGCGATCTGCTCCGCCTGTTCTGGCTCGCGCTGGAAGAAAACTTCGGATACCGCCAGCTTAACACCTACTGGCGATTGCGCGGATTGTACTCGTCAATGCGCGGCCGCATGGAGTGGGGCGACATGACCAGACGCGGCTTTGTTGTACAGGAATCAGCGACGGGCGGCGGGTCACCAGTCACCGCAGGTGAGGTGGGGTCATGAGACATTCTTTCCGGGGCCTTCGTTCGGTGAGCCGTCTGCGTGGGATACCGGCTGCCCTGCGCGTCAGGTCCGTCACCCCACTGCTCACGCCTGTTGCCACGACCGCAGTCGCGATCGTGGTCGCTGTTCTTGGCGCGCGGCCTGTCCACGCGCAGTCTCCGGTTGGCCCAACCGTCGTCGTAGGGCTCAGGCATGTCGAGGAGACCTTTACTGCATCGAGGCCGAGTTGGCGAGAAGACGCATTTTCAGTTTGGCTTAACGCTTCCGGCGTGTCACCAAACCGATCGCCCGCGATCGCCGTCACCGACACAACACCACAGCGCCGTCGAACGGCAGTAGCCTTCGACGTTGGCCGAGCTGAACGGTTTGGTCAGGGCCAGGAGTTCGGCGGCATCGACTTCTACCGAAGCCTCACCCGCAGCACCTACATGAACATCAGACTGCGGGCGGCACCACGCGCAGTCGTAATACCAGAACTGGATCTCGCGGGCAACGTGACGGCAGGGTTTGCCCCCGGCTGGGAGGCCACCGCCGGGTATCGCCTGATGCGATACAGAAACAACCTGACGTATCAATCCATATCGACCTACTCGCTTGACGCTGCGAGGTATATCGGCTGGTGGTACATCCGGGCGCGAGCATCTCTGATTCCCGTCAGCGGCTCGATGGGCACTGCCTTTGTCGTGACCGCCCGCCGCTACCTTGGCGCTGCCGACAATCTGGTCGAAGCCGTCGTTGCGAATGGCCGCGAAGTTGTTACCGGTGCCGGCGACGAAGTGCTGGATATCAGACAGTCCCTTTCCATCGTTGGTCGAAGCGAATACTTCGTGACCAGCTCGATTGGCATCGACGCCGGAATAAGCTACACCCGTGATAGCGAGTTGAGTCGCTGGGGTGTGGTCGCCGGCGTCAAGAAGCGATTCTAGGTGTTGTTTCCGTCGGCGGCTGATGGACTCCTCCGCTCGTTCCACGGACCCGTGACGGCGACAGTCAGTCCGGCGTGCTGGATATTGAAGAAGAGCGTTGTGCCGTCAGGCGAAAAAGTCGCACCGGCGAGTTCCGATCCGCTCATCGCGTTGCGGGCAAATCGGTACAGCTCTCCCTCGGGTGTGACGCCCACGAGGAACTGATCTCCGGACCCATCTTCGCAGACAATCAGGTCGCCCCACGGTGAGACGGTCAGGTTATCTGCGTTGTCGATCAGGGCGCCATCGTTTGGCTCGACGAACAACGCAAGGGTTCCCGGTGTCTGGTTCTCCTCAGCCGTGCCCTCAGCGGCGCTTGGCGTGTATCGCCAGATCTGCCCCTTTCGTTCGCTGCCTCCGTTTGTGCAGGCAAAGTAGACTGCTCCCTCACCGTACCACATGCCTTCACCGCGCGCGAACCGCGCGGCACCATCGGCAAACCCGCGGTACCGCAGATCGTCCTCGGGCGACTCGACGTCGGCGAGGTCGATCCACGCGACACGAAACTGATCGCCTGTCGCTACGGTCGCCGCGTCCCAGTTTCGCGTGTCGAGGCTGGGCCGCTCTACAACGGCGAGCGCCTGGAGCACCCCTCCCTCATGTAGTTGGCCGGGTACGTTAGGTATGAAGCGGTAGACGAGTCCGTCGCCGCGGTCCTCGGTCAGGTATACAACGCCACTGGCGGGGTCAACCGCGATGGCTTCATGATTAAAGCGACCCATTGCAGTCAGAGGCACTGGCTGTGCCAGTACAGGGTCAGCGGACGCCGGCACTTCAAAACAATACCCGTGATCTACAAGCAGGCGGCCGCCGGCTCGCTCGACCGATTCCTCACAGGACACCCAGGTGTTCCACGGCGTTGGCCCGCCGGCGCAGTTCCGGATAGTGCCGGTGAGGCTCAGGTATTCGCGCACTACCGCTTGATTCCGTGTGTCGTAGACGATCGTCGTTGTGCCCCCGGTACAGGGCGAGGTCTCTCCGGCTCCGGCGTCGAAGAGCATAGCCCGATCGATCTGTGGCAGACGGTCATGCCCGGCGCCAAAGGGCCCCTCGGTTGCCGCAGCCGTGTGGCTGACCTCATGGTTGCGGATGATGATCGTCACACCGTCGGGTCCCGCAAAGGTCGCCATCCCATCCGGACGGTGGGGGACCAGGAATCCGTCAGCCATTTCGTCGCCGTGGCGCGAGATGATACGATACGAGAAACCTTCGGGCAGGTCGAGAACGCCCTCGGGATCCGGAATCAGCGGACCAAAGCCGTAGTTCGCGTTTGTCCACACCTCGGGGCTGCGTCGCGCGCACGCGGCCAGTGTTCCAAGGCCGGCGAAGCCGAGTGAGAACGCCGCTGCGGTTTGGATAAAATGCCGGCGCGAAATGTTGTTGTCCTGCTCATCCAACGGTGACGAGGTCGGCGTGGCATCCGTTCGCTTTTCCATTCCTGATTGTTACTCCTGGTTTCTTGTTCGCTCTACTGACTGTGTTCCTCTGCTGTGTCCCACTACAGGGTCTCCCGTTCCGAAAAGCGACGCCAGTCGGCAAGCAATCGCTTCTCGAGATCCATGATATCACGTTCGTGCCACCCAAGCAGAAAACCACAGGAACGCTCAAGATCGGCGCGGTCATCTGCGTTTGCTGTGTTTCTCGCTTCATCGCCCAGCTCAAGCAGGAGCCTCCGCATAACGGCGATGTCGTTGGCACGTCCCATGTCGTCCTGCAGTTTGCGTAGCGACTTGACGTATGGGTTCAGCTTCTTCTTCGGATACAGCGTGCCGAAGAACTCCACGGCGTACCGAAGCTTCTTCAGCGCAATGCGCAACTTGTGCCGTTCTGCGGGGGGCTGCGTCTTCAACTCAAGGCCGCGCTCCACCGCGCGTCGGTGGCGGTCCCCGATGACTGCCGTAGAAAAATCCAGCGCCGGTTCCGACAATAGCTCTGGCGCCACCGCGTCGTCCGGGCGGTGCCACCGGGCCTCGGCGATCCAGGTGCCAAGTTGACCGACAAAGTCGAGATAGGTCTGGGTTGCCAGGGCAGTGCGCATCTCCGCGTATGCGGTCTCGGCACGACGGGCTCCTAGTGTTTCGATCACGGTGAATTGATCGCTTCCGAACGCTTCAATCTGTTCGGCGAGTATTTCACCGATAAATACGTCCCAGTCTCGCGGCGCGTTCAGGTGTTGCTGCACCTCGCGTGCGGCTGGGCGAATCCACTCGAGGTCGTCGTCGGGTAGCACATCCGAAAAGACGGAAAGCGCTGATCTGAATCGCCGAATGCCGACGCGCAACTGGTGTACTCCCTCCGGATCGCTTCCGTCGATCGCTGCCGCCTCGTTGCCGCGCCACTGACGATAACAGGAGTGGAGTATCGCGTCGATGGCAACGTGCAGCGGATCCGTTTTTCGCAGCGTGACGGGCTCGGCCTTTACCCAGGCCGGGGGTAAATGGGTCACAGTCTCTTTGTGTATACACGACCGAAGCGGTCTGTGGCTTCGACAATGACGTTGTCGGCTGCATCTGATACGGGCGCATAGAACAGATGATTTACCGGGACGGGCTGCACCCAGGGTCGATGCGCGGGTTTGTCGGACCCGTCAAAGCGCGCTACGGCGAGTGGATCCCGCCCGACGCGCCGCGCCATTTCGCCCCGGCGGTCAGAACCCTCGTGCCAGACAACCTGCCACGCGGGATCCCAGTCCCAGACGTTGGCGACAATTTCACCGGGTGCCGCCGGATCAGCGCCGCGCTTGTACACCCTGATTTGTTCGGATGCCGCCAGCCCGGTGCCTTTGTAACGCCACGTAAATGAGCTCCCCGATGCCTCATACACCGCATAACCGTTTGGCGTGCCGTCGTGGCAGATGACGTCGGCCCACCACGCACCACATGTTGTGCCCAGCACGTGTTCGTGCGTGCCGCCCTCGAAGACGTGCTCGTTTTCGTGCGTGTGCCCCGAAATAATGTGCGCCTCAAACGGCTCAAGCAGTCGATACACGTGCTCACGATTGGTGACCGAAACGGAGTCCGATGGGCGCGACTCACCTGACCGCCGGAAGTTTGTGCTGAGCGATGGGATATGCTGAAAGACGATGACCGTGCTACCCGGATCAATCTGGGCGAGATCGTTTGCTAGCCACGCGAGCTGATCAGCACTGATATGACCGATGTACCCGGCTGCGTGCCACAACACGTCATCGAGTACAACGTAGTGTATCTCGCCACGGTTGAATGAGTAGTACGAAGGTCCGAAGTGCCGTTCAAACGTTCGTACCGAGTCTGGGTCGGCCCCCGCATCAAAGTTCAGGTCGTGATTCCCGACAACCTGGAAGAACGGCAGGTTCAGGCGACGGACGGCCCTTTCGTACTCCGGGTACAACGAAAGGTCGTCAAACATGATGTCGCCGCAGGCAAGCCCAAAGACAGGTTGATCGCCAAGCGTTGTTAACGTTTCGATCATGTCGGGTACCGACTCGTCGTGAAGTCGCCCCATCTCAAACGGGGTCTGGGTCTGTGTATCTCCAAGCGCGAGGAAGGCGTGACGGTCGTCGCCACCCTCAATTGGTTCAAGGGCGAAGTCAGCCGACATCCGGCCGCGGCCCGAATCGGCTATGGGCTTGAAGAAAGAGGCAACCCCGGTGTCACGTCGCGGAATCTCGTACCCAGAAGGCGTCGACATAAACACAAACCGCTGGCGGTCGGTTGTGTCAAGCGTGTAACGTCCGTCGCTGCTTGTGCGGGTAACGTCCAGGCCATCCGACACAATTACGCCCGGGATGCCTTTTCCCATCGAGGTCACGCGACCGCGAACCTGGATCGGTTTGCCGAGCAGTGATCGGTGCAGCCGAGGGCGATAGGGGTCCGCGAGCAACTCGCCCGGCGCCAGCGGCAAGACAAGACCCGCGGCGGTCGCCGTCGCTGACAATCGGATAAAATCTCTCCTGGACCTTCCAGAAGGGCTTCTGCGGAGCATGGATAAGCCTGGACGTAGTGGCATGGCGCGATTCGGATTCCGGCAGGTACTGTTACCAAATCAAAGTACCGCATGGTGCCGTTGAGAGTGTGGCGCGAATCTTACGATATTGTGAAACGGTCGTCGTTGCAACAAGCCCGAACCCTCATGGCGGTACGTGTTTCCGTCCCTTCCGCATTGAACGCCTACATCGGCGGTGCCGCGTCAATCGATGTTGCGGGCACATCCGTACGTAGCGTGCTGGATGGCATTCGGAGTGCATATCCCAGACTGTATCCGAACATCTGCGACGAAACCGGTGCGGTGCGCAGGCACCTCAACCTCTTCCTCAATAACCGGCTCATTCGCGACCGCGAAAACCTGAACATGCCTGTCTCGGACGGTGACGAACTGATCGTGCTGGCCGCCGTTTCGGGAGGGTGAGCCTCGACGCTGGAGCTGTTATGCCCGATCACGTCTTTATCTGTGTTGGCACAAAAAAGGGTTTGTTCGTCGGTGAGTCCAAACGTGGTCGCCGCAGCTTTTCCCTGCGTGGACCCTTCGGTGCTGGCACGCCCGTCTACTCGGCTTTCATCGATACGCGCGGCAAAGGAAAAGCGCGCATCTACGCATCAAGCTGTAGTCCCTTCTTCGGAATGAAGGTGCTCCGTTCCAAAGATCTCGGCAAGACGTTCAAAGAAACCAACTCAGCGCCCGCCTTCCCTGAAGGGGACGGACGAGCAATGGCAAACATCTGGGCTCTTGAAGCCGGGTCTGGCAAGAGGGATCTCCTCGCCGGTGTCGAGCCCGCTTCGCTTTTTCGCAGTCCCGACGGCGGCGATACGTGGGAAATGGTCTCGGGTATCAGCAACCACGAACACGCGAAGGACTGGCAGCCGGGGAACGGTGGGCTCTGCATGCACACCATTGTCCGCGACGGCGACGCCCTGCATGTTGGCATCTCAACCGGCGGGCACTATGTCAGCAAGGACGGTGGTGCAACGTTTGAGGCGGCAAACAATGGCATTGGTGCCGGCTTTGTGCCCGATCCGTTTCCCGAGTTCGGGCAGTGTGTGCACAAGATTGTTACACACCCCGATGCGCCGGGCAGAATGTACATCCAGAATCATGGCGGATGGGAAGATCGTCCCGGCATTGGCGTGCTGCGCAGCGACGACCACGGCCAGTCGTGGTACTCCATTGCGGACGGACTCCCGTCTGATTTCGGATTTCCCATCGTTGTGCATCCCCACGACCCCGATACCGTCTATGTCGTTCCGCTGGAGCCGGAGACACGTACCTGCCCGGATGCCCGGCCGGCCGTTTGGCGAAGCAAGAACGGTGGGAAGAAGTGGAAGCGCCTGACGAAGGGTCTGCCGAAAAAAGACAGCTACTTCACCGTGCTACGGGACGCGATGGATATCGACGATCTGAAGTCGCCGGCTGTGTACTTCGGCACAACCACCGGACAGCTCTGGATCGGGCGCGACGCGGGTGACGAGTGGGAGTGTCTTTTTGACTCGCTTCCGCCGATCAACTGCGTCAAGGTCGCTGTCGTCTCCGTGTAGGTGAGGGGCCTGAATCGTCGGTGCGGCGTTCATCCGGCGCCTCGGTGCGAATAACCGGTTGATCGATCGTCTCGTTCGCTGTCTTGTCAGCAGCGGTGTTGCTGATCCGTGTGTCAGACGGGTTGGGTACTGGAATCAGCGACTCAAGCTCGTCGAGCAGGTCTTTTGCGTGTTCGTCCTGGCGCCACGCGAGGTACCGAAACAGGCTTCGGGCAATCATATACAGCACGCCGATGGATACCGCCGATGCGGCGAGCGAGACCGGAAGTGACAGTCCGACCGCAAAGACAAGGATCACCGAAACACCGATCATACCGCCGGCAATTCCGCCGTGGGATGCCCAGGCAAGGTCAGCAATATCCCTGATAACCCGGATGCTCGTTCCGTCGTCGCGCGGCGATATGACGACCCGGGCTCGTTCTGATCCAAGCTCATTCAGAACCCACTCGCGCGTGTTGCCGGCGTACAGGCTCTTGCCGTCACCCCCAAATGCGCGCCTGCATATTCCAACCGCTTCATCCCAGTCGACGTGCGCCATGTTGCCCGGCACGATACGCTCGCGATCGATGACGGGTGAAGCGCCGAGAAATGGGTAGCGCTTGTCTTGCGTTGATCGTTGGTCTTCGAGCGCAAGCTCTTTGGCCGCACGCCGTACAGCCTCGGGGTCAATACCGGATTCTCGAGCAACCTGCTCGATTTCACGCAGCGAAAGTCCAGGCTCGTCGGCATTACCCGATGGGCCCCCGATCTCGGTTGCGCGCCGCAGCAGCGCGCGGATCTCATCGTCGGTGTAGACTCGATCTCGCGGCATACTGGACGTTACGCAATCACAACGTTCTCTGCCGCACCACGACGACAAGAGTTGTCAGTACGTCAAAATTTCGATCCCGAGTCGGCGAGTTTCCGACTGCCACAGCGCGAGCATCTCGGCGTAGCGCTGAGGTTCAGTTGTGGCAAGGTTTGTCGTTTCGCCCGGATCGTCCGCCACGTTGTACAGTTCGAACGCTTCTTCCGAGAATGGTGGCTCCAGCGTAACGAGCTTCCAGTCTCCGCTGCGAACAAATGCACGTCCGTAGTGCAGCAACGTCGTTACGTAGTCGTCAGGGTGGATCACGGCCTGCCTGTCTGAAAGCACCGGCAGCAAGCTGGATCCCAACAGCGGTTGAACGGACCCGTCATCGGGATACGCGACACGCCCGGCGGCGAGCAGGGTCGGCGCGATATCCATGACGGTCACGTATGATCGGTCAATTTCGCCATGCCGCCCAACCCCATGGCCCGCGACTATCAACGGCGCGACCAGACCACCTTCACGGGTGTACTCCTTGCGGCGGCTGAATGGTGCCGAGCCCGCTTCTGCCCATGGCGCCCCGTAGGAGACCCAGGAGTTGGGCCGGCCCATGTTGTCGAACGAATTGTCGTAGTTCGCCTGCAGGTACGCGCTGTACTCGCCCTCGTTGTAGAAGTCTTCAGCCGCGGCACCATTGTCCGACATAAATACGATCAACGTGTTGTCGTACAGGCCGCTCGTCTTCAAATGCTCGACGAGTCGCCCGACGTGATGGTCGAGGTTCTCAACCATCGCCGCGTACAACTCCATTTTTCGTGATTCGACGCGTTGTCGGCTTTCATCGAGCGCTGTCCAGGGCGTGATCACTTCATTGCGCGGTGGTAGCTCTGCCGTTGCAGCGACGATGCCGGCTGCCTGTAGCGACAAGAACCGTTCGTGCCGCAGCATGTCATAGCCCGCGTCGTAGTGGCCGACGTACTTGTCCAGGTACGCGTCAGGGACCTGCAGCGGCCAGTGTGGCGACGTGTACGAGGCAAACGCAACGAACGGCTTTCCGGCGTCTGAGGCGTCGTCAATAAATGCCAGCAGACTGTCTGTAAACAGCTCCGTCGTGTACGCACCTTCAGGGTAGGAGACTTCGCGGCCATCGTACCGATACAGCGAACCTCCGTCGAAAAACCCCACGCTGCTGTAGTGGGAGCCTGCGCCGTCTATCAACGAATAGGATCGCGAAAATCCTTTTGCGGCAGGCCCGTGCTCTGGCTGAACGCCAACATGCCACTTGCCCGCCATCACGGTATGATAGCCGGCGTCACGCATCAGACCGGGAAAAAGCGCAACGCGATCAGACAAATGGCCTTCGTACCCCGGGATGTCGAGTGGCGTACTCTGGCGACCAATTCCGGCTACGTGATTGTTGTTGCCCGACAACAACATCGCTCGCGTCGGGGCACACATCGGCGCTGTGTGGAACTGGGTAAACAGTACACCCTGCCGGGCGAGGTCGTCGATGTTCGGCGTCTGTATGTCACCGCCAAAGGCGCCCAGGTCAGCATAGCCGAGATCGTCTGCGACGATCAGCAGGACATTCGGTCGCTCAGCGACCTCCGTCGCCGGCGTGCGGCACGACGCCCCGGCAAGCACCGCCGCCGCAACCGTCACGGTCGCGGCGAGAAGCGTCTTGACGCCCACGTTCAAGGCAGAGTAATCCCACCTCAGTTGGGCCATGAGTCCTACTCCGGAACAGCGCGGCGCTGAATGATGTGATATCCGAACGGCGTTTCGACAGGTGCCATCGTGATCTGATCAACGGCCAGGCTGTCGAGTGCGTCGTCAAACTCGGGTACCATCTGGCCGCGGAACCACACGCCGAGGTCGCCGCCTGTCGGGCCTGACGGTCCGTCGGATTTCGACATGGCGACAGTTGCAAACTGATCAGGCGCGGCACTCAGTTCAGCGGCAAGGGCCGTTGCCTCTTGAAGGGCTTCCTCTTTTGTCCGGGTGATGCCGGGCGCTGCCCGCATCGCACCCTCGTACGCAATCAGGATGTGTGCACCGGAGCGCTGGTCGAGTTTGGCTCGGCGTACAAAAGCAAAGCCGGCCGGGAATTCGATCGGGCCGGTAACGGCACCAATTTCAAGCGGCTTGACGGCTTCGAGTGCACCCGGAATTGGAACCTGGGCGGCATCCGCGAAGCCGCCGAGGAAGATGGAGCCATCCGCAAAATCGTTGTACTCGTCGGCCAGCTCGTCAAATGTCTCGGGGGTTAGTCGCTGCCGGATATCCTCGGCGAGTGCCGCGGCGTCTTCAAACGAGCGCTCAACACCCGGCGGTGTCTGAGGGCCGCCCGTGTATCCGAGAATGAATGTCTCGATTCCGTAGTGTGGGGCCTCGAGCGAGTTGCGGCGGATGACGTGATAACCGAATGCGGTTTCGACCGGCTCTTCTGTGACCGCGCCAACCTCCAGTTGTTCGATCGCCGTGTCAAACTCTGCCACCATCGCTCCGCGTCGCCATGCGCCCAGGCTTCCACCCTGGGGGCCCGACGGTCCATCGGACTCTTCCATCGCAAGCGTCTCGAACTGGCCCGGGTCGGACTTGAGGCGTGCGATGAGACCCTGCGCTTTTTCGAGGGCCTCTTCTTTCGTGCGCGTGATCTCCGGGTTGGCGCGCGACGCGCCTGCATACGCGATCAGGATGTGTGAACCGGCGAAGTCGCCTTGCAGCGGAAACATCTCGCCCTCAGCGGCGGCCGCGCCGGCAGTCGTTGAATCCGTATTTGATCCGCAACCTGAAACAACCGACATGGTGAGTAACGCAACTGTGAGTACGGTCGTGGTAGTAGCTGAGGAGACGGATCGGAGCAGAGATCGGTAGAACGGGCTTCGCATTTCGAATTGGGTTGAGCCTATTGGGTTGCTCCCGAACGGATCAGCGGCAGCCCGGTTTCCCGGCCGTGTTTCTATGGCCTTTCTCGCGCGTTTTACGCGTACCAGAGCACGGCAAAGAAATGGCAGGTTGACCCACCCAGCACGAAAAGGTGCCAAACAAAGTGGGCGTAGGGTACCCTGCGCAGACAAAAAAACACCACGCCGACGGTGTACAGCAGCCCGCCGGCCACAAGTAGCGTCACGCCTGCGAGCGGCATGCTGATCCAGAGCTGGCGTATGGCTACAACGCCTACCCACCCCATGAAGAGGTACATCGCGCCCGACAACTTCGGATACTTGAATCCGACCAGGAGCTTCGCGCAGATGCCGACAACGGCAGCACCCCAGATTGTAGCGAACAATGTCCAGCCCAGCGCACCCCGCAGAACGCCCAACGTAAACGGGGTGTAGGTACCGGCGATAAGCAGGTAGATGGCAACGTGGTCGAGAACGCGAAGCCGCTCCTTCAGCCGTCCGGCAGGAACCGCGTGGTACCACGTAGAGGCGAAGTAGAGCAGTACCATGGTCGCGGCAAAGATGCTGCTGCCGACGATCTGGGCGGCACCCCCGCGGGATGCTGCCGCAATAATCAGTAGGGGCGAAGCACCCAGGGCAAAGACGAAGCCCGCTCCATGACTAACCGAGTTTGCTATTTCCTCTCTGGTCCGCATCTTCATCGCTACTCCGATCCGGTGTCCAGGTTTCAGGCTTCACATTCCGGTTGCGTCCATGCCTATTCGCTACAAAGCCGCAGTCCACGGTCAGTGTCCACCCGTCACAACGCTTCTCGCGGCTTTTGTGGCGGTCCTCTTCGTGTTCCAGACGATCGGCTCATCCATGGTTGTGGCACAGGATGCGGACTACCAAGCCGGCCCGCTCGTTGAAGCCGAGGCGGCGTCGGTAGGCATGTCGGATGATCGCCTGGCGCGCGTAGACAACATGTTGCGGGACGCCGTCGAGAATGGGGACATACCCGGTGTCGCCGCCCTCATCGCCCGACGCGGCAAGATTGTCTACTGGAGGGCCTACGGATCTGCTGATGTCGAGAGCGACCGCGCCCTGAAGCGCGACGACATATTCCGCATCGCGTCGCAGTCAAAAGCCATAACGGCCACTGCGGTCATGATGCTGTGGGAGGAGGGCCTGTTCCGACTGGACGACCCCATCGAGCGGTACATCCCGGAATTTCGGGACCCGGTGGTTCTCGATCGATTCCGTTACGCTGACACGACGTTTACAGGAAAACCGGCGTCGCGCAGCATCACGATTCGGCATCTGCTGACACACACCTCAGGTATCGGGTACGGCGTCATCGACGGAGACGAACGCTTCCGGATGATGTACAAAAAGGCCGGAATCACCGACCTGTTTACGTCCGAGGATATCAGTATCGAGGAAAGCGTAAAGAAGCTCGCCACGTTACCGCTGCATCACCAGCCTGGTGAGAAGTACACCTACAGCGAAGGGCTCGACGTGCTCGGGTATTTTATCGAGGTTGTTTCGGGTATGCCGTTTGACGAGTTCCTCAGGCAGCGCTTGTTTGATCCGCTGGGTATGGACGACACGTGGTTCTATCTCCCGAAAGATCGTGCGTCGCGACTGGTGGCCGTCCAGAGTCGTAGTGACTCGGGTGATTGGTCCCGGTATCCGGTTACGTTTTACGACCCCGACTATCCTGTAAAAGGTGCGCGGCGCTTCTTCTCCGGTGGCGCCGGATTGTCGAGCAGTGCGAAAGACTATGCTACGTTCCTGCAGATGTACCTGAACGGCGGAGAGCTTAACGGCACCCGGATTCTGAGTCGAACAACCGTCGCCACGATTATGGCAAATCAGGCTGGCGAGCTGTTTGGCGGAGCCACGGGCGATAGGCACATGGGACTCGCGTTTGGTGTAAACAACGAACGCGCCGTCGCTAACGGCGGGCGCGGCAGCGTCGGCACATTCGATTGGGGCGGATATTTCAACACGCAATACTTCGCAGACCCCGAGGAACAGGTCGTCGGCATTCTGATGAAGCAGACGCAGGGCCCCACATCCGACAACACGGCGTGGAAGTTTCGCCAGCTTGTCTTTCAGGCGGTAAACGACTAACGAAGGAAAGTCGGCTTGCCCGGTTCCGACATGTCGGCTGAGTAGCGATAGCCGGCCACGTCGAACTTCTTCAACTTCTTCGGATCGTCAATCTGATTTCTGACGATCCAGCCCGTCATGAGTCCACGCGCTTTCTTAGCGTGGAAGCTGATGATCTTAAACGTGC
Organism: Rhodothermia bacterium; assembly: GCA_030431165.1. Taxonomy (GTDB): domain Bacteria; phylum Bacteroidota; class Rhodothermia; order Rhodothermales; family JABDKH01; genus JANQRN01. Next base: position 13,522 of record JAUIJQ010000007.1, read on the forward strand.
CGTTCTTCTCGTCGAGGAATACCGGTGCGATGATGTCAGCCTTCAGCGCATCCTCGTTTACCGACTTGAAGTACTCGACCGACGCGAGGTTTACAAGCGTGTTGGTCTTCAGCGCCTTGAGTTGTTTGTTCAGCGCCGCCGTAATGCGGTCGCCCCAGAACGCGTACAGGTCTTTGCCACGTTCGTTGGCGAACCGGGTGCCCATCTCGAGGCGGTAGGGCTGCATCAGGTCAAGCGGGCGCAGGACACCGTAAAGTCCTGAGAGAATCCTGACGTGTTTCTGCGCGAACTTGAACTCGTCGGCCGAAAACGACTCGGCGTCGAGGCCGCGGTAGACGTCACCTTTGAATGCGAGTACAGCCTGTTTTGCATTGTCCCGCGTAAACGGCGTGTGCCAGTTCTTGAAACGATTGCGGTTCAGCACCCCGAGCTTGTCGCTTACGCTCATCAGTGCTGAAATCTTCGCCGGACTCAGCGTTCGGAGCTCATCAACGAGTACTTCCGAGTCTTCCAACAGCGCGGGCTGGGTGGACGTGTTGGTAACAGCCGGCGTGTCGAAGTCGAGCGTCTTGGCGGGGGAGAGTACGGTAAGCATCTATCTCAATCAAAATGGGTAAGGCGGTAGCAGTTCAGTCAATTGAGAACGGATGCGAGGGCACTCAGTTTCTCGCCCACAACGTCCCGGCTCCACATAGCAGGTAATTTTAGGACCAGGGCGAACCCGTGTCTCCGGGTCCCGTAAACACGCTACCAATTCGGAGCGCAGACCGTGTTGAACCCATGAACTGGTTGAATCCCTTTTCGATTACGCTCGTCCTGTCTGGCGCGGTCTTCGTAATCGCATCGGAGATCGTCGCACGCCATCCGCCAAAACGGATCAACAGTCTCTACGGCTACCGTACGCGCGCGTCAATGGCGTCCCAGGAACGATGGGACTTTGCCCAGAAGGCATCGGCCGTACGCTCCAGGTTCTGGGGCTGGGTGATGTTGGGGCTTGGTCTGCTGGGTTACGCATTTAGCGGACTGCCGATGTGGGCGGGCGTCCTGCTGTCCCTGGCCGTGCTCCTGGCTGCGTGTATAATGCTGCTCAGGGGAACGGAGCAAGACCTGCGGCGCCACTTCGGTCCGGTTGCGTAACCGCGACGAGGCGCGGTTTTGCCGAGGTCACCTATTCGTGCCGCAGGCTCTGGACCGGGTCAGCAATTGCAGCGCGGACAGCCTGATAGCTGACGGTTGCGATTGCCAGAAGCGCCGCTGCCAGTCCGGCAACGACAAACACGCCAAAGCCCACGTTTATGTGGTAGGCAAAGCCGGATAGCCATCGGCGCATCGCGACAAAAGCAATCGGCGCGGCCACGCTGAATGCAATCCCGACAAGTACCAGGAACTCGCGAGTAAGCAACGCCGCAATATTCGGGACCGAGGCGCCAAGCACCTTGCGAACGCCAATCTCTTTCCTTCGACGGGCCGCGGTAAATGCGGCAAGCCCGAACAGGCCCATCGCCGCTATCAGTATTGCGAAGACGGTGAAGAAAGAAACGGCCCGCCCGAGCATGCGCTCCTTTGCCGCGAGCTCCGCAAATCGCTCATCTACGAAGCTGTACCGCAGCGGCACCTGCGGTGCAAACTGATTCCACAGGGCGGGAATGTTGCTCACAAAAGGACCAACACCGGCCGCATTTAGCCGAACGATCAGCTCGTCGCCTGAATCTGAGTAAGTCAGCACAACGGGTTCGATCTGATTGCGCAGTGACTGGAAGTTGAAGTCGCCGACGACGCCGATAACTTGTTGTCCCTCGTTGATCTCTTTTCCGACAGGATCATCGCCGAGGCCAAGAACGCGGGCGGCCGCCTCGTTGACGATCGCGGCGCTGCTGTCGGACGCCCGCTCTCGCGAGAAAGCACGGCCTGCCACAAGGCGCATTCCCAGCGTCGGTATGTACGCTTCGTCTCCGTCGAATGTCTGAAGCGTGACCGCTTCGGTCATCGTTGGTGTCTGGTACGTGTACATGGCAACGCCGGCGCCAAGCGGGACACGGCGGGCGAGGCTCGTTTGTTCTACCTGCGGCATTTGTGCAACCTGCTGTCGAAACGCATCCGCCTGGCTTCCGAGCTCGTCGACGTCGTCGATAACCACGACGCCCGTGTGATCAAAACCTTTATCCGTCGTCTGTAGGAAGTCGAGCTGCCGGAATACAACGAGGCTGGCGATCGTGAGCGCGATGGCAATCGCAAACTGCGTGACAACCAGCGCGCTGCGCAGGCGGCTGCGACCGGACAAGCTCCACTCGCCTTTGAGAATTCGCACCGGCCGGAAGCTGGCCAGATACAACGCCGGGTAAACGCCGGATGCCAGCCCAACCACAAGCGAGACGCCGAACAGGGCCAACAGGTATACCGGATTGTCGAAGACACTTCTCACCAGCGTTTCGCCGGTTATCGCAGTAAACGCTTGCAAGAGCGCTTCCGACAGTACGACCGCAATCAGCGCGGCAAACAGGCTGAGTGCGGTTGTTTCAGCAAGGAACTGCCGGATGAGCGTAAGGCGTCCCGCGCCAAGCGCCTTCTTTACCCCAACCTCTTTGGCACGCACGGACGAATGCGCTGTTGTGAGGTTGACGTAGTTCATTCCTGCGATAAGCAGAATGAGCAGGCCGATTAGTCCGAGGCTGTAAACCTGCGTGGCGTTGCCTCCCGGTGCGAGTTCGAAGTTGAACTCAGACTGCATGTAAATGTCGGTTAGCGGCTGCACCCAGAACTGCACGGCGGATGGTGTTGCCAGCCACGCTTCGTACGATCCGTCAAAGCCTGCCGTTGGGAATGCGCGATCGCGGCGCAGTACCTCAAGTGCTTGTTCGAGGTCGTCCTGCGTGCGGCCGTCCCTCAGCTTGACGTAGTTGTAGTAGCGTACGTTTGTCCACCTACTGTCGTGCTCAGCAAGTTTCAGCGGCAACCACATATCTGCGGCCAGATGTGATTTGCCATGTGGTGTGCGCGTCACGCCGGCGACACGATAAGTCTGTTCGTCTCTACCGACTCGGAGCACCTGACCCAGTGCAGGGTTGTCACCGAAGTATTTCGCCGCGAGTTTGTCCGAGATGATTACTTCATCTGGAGCGCGCAACGCCGTTGCGGCTGATCCTTCGACAAACTGATAGGGAAACAGTGCAAAGAAGGAGGTGTCAACGTTGATGTACTCCGACTCTTCGTACTGCACGTCACCGACGGCGACGGGCATGGGGCCGCCGCCACGGAACCTCGTGGATGCCTCAATGATCGGTGTAACCGTTGGCAGTTCGTCAAGCATCTGCCCCTGACTGTTGGCAAACCCGCCCATCTCGAAGAAGTCGGTGGCGATGCGGTAGATGCGGTCGTGATCCGGATAGTGGCGGTCGTACGTCAACTCCTGACGCGCATACAGGCCAAGGACAAAGGCGGCCGCGATGCCGAGCGCAAGGCCGCCGATGTTGATTGCTCCAAACAGTTTCTGTCTTGCGAGCGACCTGAGGGCGATCTTGAAGTAGGTACGGAGCATGGCTCGTTACGGCGGCTGTCGCCGCCTCAATCGTTTGGATCGTTTCGCGGGTTGCGCCCGCTATCGTTACGGCGGCTGTCGCCACCTCAATCGTTGGCGCCTGCGGCGCGTATCGTTGGATCGTTTTACAACAAGTGTGCCCGTACCGTTCACCGGCCGGAGCACGGCGTTGGTGCCGTTTGTTGGCGGGTAACGCCGACTCGGCCGTCCGCTTGGGCACAGGCGGTGTTCGGTTGCGGACACCGACATGCCGTCTGCATGGCTTCCGTGTGGGGAGCGCGGTCTACGGCCGAGTCGCGAGGGCGAGGCGAACCGCGAACGCGACAAAGACGCATCCAAGCGTTGCGCGCACGACGCGCGTGAAGCGCGTTGGGCCTTCGAGCCGGCGACCAATTGCCTCTGCCAGAAACACGACGTTTGTCAAGACGATGAGGGCGATGACGGCATGCGTCAGGCCCATGACGGCTACCTGTGCTGCAACGGTGTCAGCGCCCAGGCCGGCGCCCACGCCTGCATCCACGCCGGCGCCAGCGCCTGATCCTGGCACGGAACTGACCGGCGTCAAAATGAACTGCGGCATCAACGCGATGAACAACAATGACACCTTCGGATTAAGTACGTTCACAAGCATCCCGCCGAGGAAGGCGCTGCGCTTCGAACGTTGCGTCGCGTTTGACCGTGATTGCTGACCTGTTCGCAGCGGACCGCGCCCGCGAAAAGACGCGATCCCCAGGTAGAACAGATATGCGGCGCCCGCATACTTGAGCACCGAGAACGCCGTTGCTGACGTTGCAACGATCGCTGACAATCCAAGCGTCGCTGCGGCTGCATGCATAAGGATTCCAGCTGAGTTACCCACGATGCCGGCGAAACCGGATATCCGTCCGCCGCGAAGCGTAGTCGAAATGGCATACGCCCAGCTTGGGCCGGGTGACACCGCAATCATGAGACTGACGCCGACAAATGCGAGGTATTGCGTGGACGGCCCCATGTGACGAAAATCCTACCGAGCAAGCCGCACGAGCACAGCGTTTGCGACTGCCCGTTCCCCCCCTGCGTCAAATGCCCGGTTGTCGGATGGGTGGTTCACAACACCGCGATCGCGAATCCACATCGTCGTACTCCCACCTCCGTCCAGGTTTACCGCGTACTCGCAGCCCAGTGCGCGCATGAGCAAAGCCAGTTCGTTTATCGTGAGTCCAGCCGACTGTGCGTTGCGCCCGTCAACCGTGACGAGCACGAGCTGGTTGTCCGACGTAATCCCGGCAGCCGTTCGCGGATGGTGGGTGAGGTTAAAGCCGATCGTCTCCTGATCAGTCAGTTCACCGTCCCAGACAAGCATCGGGCCGGTGGCGAGTACATCAGTGAATGACGTACTTGGTTGCCAGATAGCAAGTGACCGCCGCACTACTGCGGCGTCTCCGTCGTGTTCGGTTGCAACGGCTCCGTCCTCCACGAACCTGATCCGCTCATCATTGTCTTCCCGGATCACCTGTCCATTGTCCTGAAAGAAAATCGACGGCGTACCGTCAGCCTCGAAGAACGAACCGTTGACCGCTGCGACGGCATCGTGCGTGAGTGCAAGCTCGGAGGTGAGCATCCGACCGGAGTCGGGTTGCACGATGTCAATCAGAACGCCATCCGCATTCAGGTCCGCCTCGATTACGCTGACAAATTGTGGCAGGCCAAGCAGGTGTGGGAAGTGGACCTGACGAAGCTGAACGCCGGGGCCGATAGCCGATGTGTCCCAGTCGGCCGCGCGTACGGCCTGCGTCACCGGGTCGTCCTGGGCGATCGCGGAGTCAGGAGCGAGCACGGCGGCAACGAAGGCCAACAGGACGGCGATGACGTTTGGTCTGAAAGGACGGGTGGTACGTAACACGGTGATCGTTGGGGATCGTTGGATCGTTGGATCGTTAGGAATCGTTAGGAATCGTTGGGAATCGTTGGATCGTTAGGAATCGGTGTTGCCCGGCGGCTCTTAGTCGTCAGGGCGGAGTGCACTTGGCCCGGCCCGGGTAAGTTGGTGGCTTCGTTCGTAGCATTCAAGCGTATCGGATAGATGCACCAGACCTTCGGGCATGGCCCGGCGGGCCGAACTCTAGGTACGTGCGCGGCTGGTAGCACCGAACACCAGGCCCTCCTCAAGTCCGCGTAACTCAGCGAGCGCCTTGAGCCGACCTATCGCTGAATAGCCGGGGTAGGCAGACTTGCTCAGGTCGTCGAGCATCCGGTGGCCGTGGTCGGGGCGCATCGGTATGGACTCGCCGCGGTCCCGCATGATGTCGAGTGCGACCTCGACGATTGCCGCCATGTCGGTATCGCCGTCCAGGTGATCGGCCTCATAAAAACTGCCGGCGTGCGTTGTATCGCGTTTTGTGTTGCGGAGATGCAGGAAGTGTACCCGGCTACCAAGTTCAGCCAGCAACGCGGGCAGGTCATTATCCGTCCGCGCACCAAGTGACCCGGTGCAGAAGCAGAAGCCGTTGGCTTCATCTGGCACCTCCCGCGCAATCGCGCGCAGGTCATCCGCTGTACTTACAACCCGAGGCAATCCAAGCAGAGGGAAGGGCGGATCGTCGGGGTGTATTGCCATTCGCAGGCCAAGTGATGCAGCCGTCGGGACAACATCCGCGAGGAACGCACCCAGGTTTGCGCGAAGTGTCGAAGCGTCGATGTCGCGATACTGTTCAAGCAAGCCCAGAACCTGCTCAGCGGTAAACCCCTCGGTTGCTCCAGGCAGGCCGAGCATGGCTGTCGTGAACAATCGTTGTTGCTCGTCAGGCGACATGCTCTCAAGCCGCGCCGCCGCCACCTTGTACTCGGTCTCGCTGTACTCGCCTCGGGCTCCCGGCCGCTTTAACAGAAAGAGGTCAAAAACGGTGAACAAGTCACGTTCGAATCGCAGGGCCTCCGCGCCACCAGGCAGCTGATACGCGATGTCAGTCCGCACCCAGTCCAGGACCGGCATGAAGTTGTACGTAACAACCTTGAGTCCGCACGCCGCCACGTTCTGTAGACTCACACGATAGTTGTCGACATAGCGTTGCCAGTTGCCCGAACGGGTTTTGATGTCTTCGTGTACGGGCAGGCTCTCGATGACGGACCAGCGCATGCCGGCCGCTTCGATCGTGTTTTTCCGCTTCTCGATTTCGTCAACGCGCCACACGTCGCCAACAGGAATGTGATGCAGCGCTGTGACGACCCCCGCCGCACCCGCCTGTCGTATCGCCTCAAGCGGGACCGTATCGTGTGGCCCGTACCAGCGCATCATCTGATCCAGTCTGAACATGGGTTGCTTTTGCTCAAGCGGGGTCGTGGTGTGCATATTGCGGCGGCTGAAAGAAGGGGTCCGACAACTTCAATTTACCGTCAAGCAACATCATGTCACTGACGAAGATCACATTATCGCTTGTCGTTGCCGCGCTGACGGGTGTGGCGGCGCTTATGCCGCCCGGTAGCGAGACGCGTGCTGACGGCGGCCCTGCCGTGGCTGCACATGCAGACTCAACCGCCGTGTTGGCCGTTGTTACGGCCGCGCTTGAGGCTATCACGCGTGAAGACTTTGTCGCCTTGACAGATCTGATGGTCGATGAGGCCTACGTCTATGCAACGTGGGTGCGTGACGGAGTTGCCGGATACGGTGCGCGTTCGCGGGATACCGAGCGGGACGCGAGCCCAACGGTCGACATCGTGGAACGCGGGTTTGATGCGGAGATTCGCATTGCCGGAACGCTGGCCTCCGTATGGTTGCCTTACGACCTCTACGTGGACGGTGAATGGTCGCACTGTGGCGTGGACGCGTTTACACTTGTCAAGTCTGGGGAGAGCTGGCGAATCGCGTCGCTTGCGTATAGCATCGAGCAGCCGCCGGCATGCCGCAT
>JAUIJQ010000429.1 GCA_030431165.1 Rhodothermia bacterium
ATTCGTGCGGTACCATTCCCGCGACGTCTGGCCCGACGATAGCTCACGCTCGACCGTTTCGGGAATTGAGTTCCCAAACGTCTCGTAGAATCGCCCCGTTGCGTTGCGCAGGTTCGCAATCCAGATGAGGTAGTTCGCGGCCCATCCGTTGTAAAAGGCGTGCGTCCACACGCCCGGCATGTTCATACTGGTAAGCACAGCCACTTCTTCGTGGGCCAGGTTATGCCACTCGTTGACCGTTATCGGATCGATGTGTTCGTTGTACGGCCCAAGCCCGGTGGACGTATACAGATACGGGACCGACTCGTGCAGATCGTGCATGATCTGCGGCTTCCAGTGAAGAAAGCTGGCCAGCACGTTGCGCGTCAGATTCAGCGCAAGTCCGTAACCGTCGCGGTTGTTGTCATGCGCGGCGTACGCACCCCAATATGGAAGGCCCGGCCCAACGCTGTCGTTTGCGGCCCGGTAGCGATAAGAGTCAACAATCCGGTCACGTCCATCAACCTCGACAACCGGCACAAACACCAGCACGACGTTGTCACGGATGTTGCGATTCATCTCAGTCTCGCTGACGGCCAGCCGATACGCGAGCTCCATTACCATCTCCGGACTGCCTGTTTCCGGCGAATGGAGTACGGCCGTGATGTAATAGATCGGAACGCCATTTTCGAAGATCGCTTTTGCATCTTCGGATGAAGTCATGCGAGGATCTGCAAGCCGATTCAGGTCCCGCCGGATGCCGTCGAGGTTGGCGATGTTCTCTTCGGATGAGACAATCACCTCGATCATCTGACGCCCTTCTTCGGATTGGCCAATCGAGCGCGTTGTTACACGCGGTGAGGCTGCAGCGAGGCGCGCAAAGTAGTCGTGGATTTCCGCAGTCGTGTGCAGTACGTCTGGCGCACCGATGATCGTACCGAAGACATCGAGCGGTGAGGGCACATTATCGGAGGCGGGAAGGTGATCAACGAGCGGGTTTACAAAACGCTCGTCGGTTGTGTACTCGAGGATCTTCGCTCCGTACGCCTCATCCAGCGGCTCGTCTCGCTCCTGGGCGGCCGACGCCACGGGCATGAGTGACAACATGGCTAACGCTGCAGACAGTGCAGACAGTGCAGACACTGCGTGCGATGCAAGCTTTGCCGACCTGGACGACGTCAACACCTGACACGAGACAGTGAGCAAATGACTTCTTGTCAACGACAGGAAGCTGAGGATCTCGGGAACGCGAAAATGCATGGCTTGTGGGCGTTGTTCGACGGCGGACTTGAGCGTGTTGTAGGGAGCGCTTTCCGGAGAACTGTTCGGAGTGTTGACCAGCGTGCTGTTCAGCGACCGGAACTGTGTGTGACAAGGTAGCGAGGTGCAGGTACAAACTCATGCCTCGCCTTTGGCTGTTGCGTAGATTCCACACAAGATGATGTTTGCGAGCGCTGCGAGAATCTGACAAATCGAAACACATGCCCAGACAGCTAACCCGACGTCAGTTCAGTTTCGCCTCAGCCACCGCCGTCGGCGGCGCCGCGGTCCTTGGCCCGGGCGCATTGCCATGGATCAAGCGCGCCGACAGCGGCCGTTCGCGCCGCAACTCACTGGGCATCGCCCTGGTCGGGCTCGGCAGCTATTCAGCTGGGCAGCTTGCTCCGGCACTCGAGGAAACCGAACAGTGCCACCTCGCCGGAATCGTAACCGGCACGCCAGCAAAAGCGGATTCGTGGCTGGCGCAGTATCCGCACCTTGAGGGGCACGTCTACGACTACGGCAATTTCGACTCGATCGCAGACGACGACGCAATCGACGTTGTTTACGTTGTGCTTCCGAACAGTATGCATGCCGAGTATACAATGCGTGCCGCCGCTGCCGGCAAACATGTGATCTGTGAGAAGCCGATGGCCGTCACTGCCGCTGAGGCGCAAACCATGATTGACGCGTGCGAGGCGGCAGGGCGTTCCCTGCACATCGGCTATCGGCTGCACTTTGAGCCACACAACGTCGAGGCGATGCGCATAAGCCGCGAGCGTGACTTCGGGCGCATCACGTACGCGCAAACCGAATTTGGCTTCAGGCTCGGTGGCTCAGCAGACCAGTGGCGGCTGAAGAAGTCGCTGGCTGGCGGCGGAGCGTTAATGGATGTCGGGATCTATGCGATCCAGGCCGCCCGCTATGTCATTGGGGAGGAGCCCGTTTCGGTCACCGCACAGGAGGTGAAGACCGACCCCGTTCGATTCGCCGAGGTAGACGAAACAATCACGTGGCAACTGCGCTTCCCGAACAACTGCATTGCCTCTTCGCAGACCTCGTACGCGCTTCGCAGCGAACGTCTTTTTGCCGCCGGGAATTCGGGTTGGCTCGAACTGCGGCCGGCATTCGTCTATGGCGGCATTGCCGGTAAGACCTCGCGCGGCCCGATGGACCTTCCGCAGGTAAATCAGCAAGCCAAACACATGGACGGCGTTGCCAGTGCAATCCTTGCAGGAAAGACGCTGTCTATAGACGGCCACGAAGGCTTGCGGGATATGCGCGTGATCGATGCGATCTACGAGAGTATCCGAACCGGGCAGGCGGCGACCATTTGAGGAGCGCCTGTATGCGTCGTGGAATCTCGCTCCCGATTTGACTGTCTAATGGTAAGACAGCGACGAGTCAGCGAGGACCTCATGACAGCGCCGAACTTCGGATCCATTTGGACTTGCGTTTTCGCGATCCTTTTTGCGGGCTCTCTGGATGCCGGATCGCTATGTGCCCAGCCCATCCCACAGTATCTCGGGCTTGCTGATGAGGACCTGACGTCGCTCAGCGTGTACGGACTCGTCGTTGCGGTCGGCACTAACGGCAATGGGGTATTCTATCAAGCGGATGCCAATCCTACGCCCGCTGCCTGGAATCACATCGCGCTCGACGCGCTGTCAATCGAGACAGTCTATGCGCATAAGAGTGGTCCGCTCGGCTGGGCAATCGGCGCGGGTATCAAACGACCCGACGTGGAGCCGTCTGAGAGCATCCCCCTCGTGTACTGCAGTCATCTCGGCCAGCCGTTCGTTCCGCGCGCACACGGGATCGACTCAACCGCGACGCAGGTTGTCGCGCTCACCGGCTTTCCCGATCCGACGATCTGCGGAGAAACGTACGCGGCCGCTGACCGAACGGTCTACCTGCGTCCTTTTGGCGACACAACGTGGACACCGGTCTTCGAAGCATCCCAGGAAGGCACCATTTCAACGGTTGTAGCACGCCCCGAGTATCCCGGCATTGTCGTCGCTGGTGGCGCGGACGGATTTGCGGGGCACCTGCTGGTTCGCTCAACCGACTACGGCGCAACCTGGGTGGACATTTCACCGATCCAGCCAATCACGTCGGTCGACTTTGGCGCTGACGATGGCTCGACCATTTTCGCAGGATCGTTCGGGTCGCTCCATCGCTCTACTGACGCGGGCGAATCATGGGACTCGCCGCTCGTTGATGCCAATGCCACCGTCTATTCGCACGTGCTCTACGCGCCCAATGCGTCGGCCGTGTATGCAGCGGTCAGCCAACCCGGCACCCCGTCGCTGATACGCTATAGCGTGGACAACGGCGATACATGGCATGCCTACGACCCCGGTCTTTCCAGCGAGATCGTCGGGATGGCGTTTGGCGAAGGGACGCGCTGGCTGTACTACGCGACAGCCTCCGACGGACTCTTTCGAATCGAGCGGACGTCAATCTCAGTCGGCGTTGACGCTGATGATGTCGACGACAACCTCGCCAGACCCACGCTGGACCCTGCTTAT
>JAUIJQ010000430.1 GCA_030431165.1 Rhodothermia bacterium
TGGCGCCCGACATGATTGAATCTGTTTCTTATATCGACCTGCTATGCGCTACAAACTCTTCGGACGAAGCGGACTCCGCGTCTCAGAACTAGCCCTGGGCACCATGACCTTTGGGGAGGAGTGGGGGTGGGGTTCGTCAGAGAAGGAGAGTCGCCGCGTGTTCGACATGTATGCAGAGCGCGGCGGCAACTTCCTTGATACGGCCAATCGTTACACCGAGGGCACGAGCGAAAAGTTGGTTGGTCAGTTCATCAAGTCTGACCGCGAACACTTTGTTGTTGCAACGAAGTACACGTTGTGGATGCGCCGCGACGACCCCAACTTCTCGGGCAACCACCGCAAGAACCTCGTACAGTCGCTCGAAGCAAGTCTGAAGCGATTAAATACCGATTACGTCGATATTCTGTGGGTACACGCCTGGGACGGGACAACGCCCGTCGAAGAAGTAATGCGTGCGCTTGACGATCTGGTGCGCCAGGGTAAGGTGTTGTACATCGGGATATCCGACACACCCGCCTGGATCGTTTCACGGGCGAACATGCTGGCGGATCTCCGTGGGTGGACTTCATTCACGGGGCTGCAGATCAGGTACAATCTGATTGATCGCGCTGCAGAGCGGGACCTGCTCCCAATGGCGCGTGAACTGGATCTGGCGGTAACGCCGTGGCGCGTGCTGCACGCGGGTGTGCTGACCGGCAAGTATCAGGCGGGGAGTGAAGGCGTTGAAGGGCGAGTAGCAAAATCTGACGCTAACGTGGACCGTAACCTGCGCATTGCCGGCACCGTGGTCGATATTGCCGAAGAGATTGGATGTAGCCCCGCCCAGGTAGCGATCAACTGGCTCCGGAGTCGCCGAGGCGTGGTGATTCCCATACTCGGTGCGCGGAACGAGGATCAGCTTCGTGACAACCTCGGGGCACTCGATGTAACGATTGAACCAGAGCACCTCGCACGACTCGATAAGGCCAGCGAATTTGACCTCGGCTTTCCACACGATTTTCTGAACAACCCTCCGGTTGTCGACAACATCTTTGGCGGAACCCAGGAGTTGATTGACAACCATCGCGCGTGACACGCGTGGTATATTCATCGCAACGACAAGCAGAGCAACAAGCAGAAGAGGATCCATGCCCGTAGCAAGAGCCCGACACATTCTCGTGTCAACGGAAGACGCCGCACTCGACCTGAAGAAGAAGATTGAGGAAGGCGCAGATTTCGCCGAGTTGGCGCGTGCCCATTCTTCATGTCCATCGGGCAAGCGTGGTGGAGACCTCGGTGAGTTTGCTCCCGGCGTCATGGTGAAGGAGTTCGACGAAGTTGTGTTCAGTGCCGCCGTCGGTGAAACGCAGGGCCCTGTGCAGACGCAGTTCGGATATCACCTCATCGAAGTGACAAGCCGGTCGTGAAGTCGATTTCGGCCGTGGTTGCGCTGTGCGCCGTGCTGGGTCCGTTGACTCACGCGGGCGCGCAGCATTGTCCGACACCGGATGCCCCCGGTGCCGGCGACAACGCCATGGGTGTTGGTCTGGTACGCCCGGTCGTGGAAGCCGGCCGGGTGTTGTACCTGTACGGCGCACCTGGTGACGATGTCACGGTTCCCACTGACGCCCCGGCTGACAGCGTGGCGTTTGCCGAGACTTCTTATGGCACCGACATCGGTTACGCACCGCCGTGGTTCTATCCGGAGATCGTTAAACTGGACTACAATCTTTTTTATCTGCGTGCACGTACGCTCCGTCGTCACTGGGTCGAAGTTGTCGTCAACAAAACGGATGGACGAACAGCCTGGATTCGTCGTGACGATGTCGCGTTTGTCTCGTGGCCGGAGTTCATCGTGACTGCTTTTGCCGTTGAGCGAACAGCTCCCCGGGAAAACCCGATGAAGGCCAGACCATTCGGGTATTCTGACGCGGTTGCCGGCGAACGTGGCGGCGCGACGTCCGGTGATGTCGAACGCGATATTCTTGAGCCGCTGGCTGTCAGAGGGCACTGGCTCAAGGTGCGGTACCACACCGTATTTGAAGACAAACCAGACGATCCAACCGTCACTGGCTGGATAATCTGGCGTGACGCCGACCAGCTTTGCGTGACGTACTCGCTGCTGAGTTGATTCGTTGCAGGCGCGGGCGACTCCTTTGACCTCGACCTCGACCGCGTATATTGGTTCATCGTTCACTCCAGAGTAGTATGCCGACCAGACACTTTACTCGCGTTCGCACATTCATGCAGAAAGCCGGTCAGGCAACGCCGACGACGCCGAAGATTCCTGACGAGGCGACGCGCATTTTGCGCGCCAAGCTTATTCTCGAAGAGGCGCTCGAAACGGTTGAAGCGCTCGGCGTTCACGTTACGGTTGACACGAATCGGGCCGGCCGTACAATCCTCGATCGAAACGAAGGACTGACGTTCGAAGCATCCGGTGACGTTGACCTTGAAGGCGTTGTTGATGGGTGCGCGGATATATCCGTCGTAACCATCGGTACGTTGATAGCGTTTGGCGTGGACGATGAGCCCATTCTCGAAGAAGTTGATGGCGCAAATCTGCGCAAGTTTGCGCCCGGCTCGTACGTCCGCGATGACGGTAAATGGATGAAGCCTCCAGACTGGCGACCACCCGACATCATGGGAGTCATCGACCGCCAGTCGGCGTTGTCAGAGGCGACCGCTGACTAGCGCACAGGACTCAAAACGACAAACAGCCCGGGCAAGATGCCCCGAGAAGTGACTTGCTGAAACTCAGTGGAATCAGCAAGCGATATGGAGAGACGTCGGTCCTCGACGGGGTCTCACTGGATGTTGGCGCCGGCGAGACGGTTGCGATCATTGGGCCAAGCGGATGCGGCAAGTCGACCCTCCTCCGCATCGTCAACGGACTTGTCCAGCCTGACTCGGGTCAGGTCTTCGTCGGTGGTGAGCGCGTCAGCCCTGACAATATTCGCGAACTGAGGCGTCGTATTGGCTACGTTGTTCAGGGTGGCGGCTTGTTTCCGCACCTGACGGCTCGCGAAAATGTCACGCTTGCTGCGCGCGTGTTCGGCATACGCACCGCACAGATTGAACAACGCGTCGTGGAGCTGGCTGAGCTCGTGTCACTGAGTGCGGCACAGCTTGATCGGTATCCTCTGAACCTGTCGGGCGGACAGAATCAGCGCGTTGCCTTGATGCGCGCATTGATGCTTGAGCCCCAGCTGATGTTGATGGACGAGCCGCTGGCCGCGCTGGACCCGATGGTGCGTGCAGAACTACAGGAAGAGCTGCGGTTGCTTTTTACCCGGCTTGGCAAGGCGGTGATTTTTGTTACGCACGATCTCGCTGAAGCGGGTTACATATCCGACCGTATCGTCGTGCTTGGAAAGGGACACGTTGCGCAGGTGGGCACGCTTGATGAGCTGGTTCGCAATCCGGCAGACGGCTTTGTGCGTTCGTTTGTCGATGCGTATCGCGTTCCCGAAATCCTGGGGCGACGATGAGGAGTGGTCGTGACATCGCCGCATTGCTCGTGGCGGCCGCGGTTGCGGTGGGCCCGATAGGCACGCATTCGGTACTGGCGCAGGACTCCACAGTTGTCGTTGGCTCAAAGCTGTTTACCGAGGCCGTTATTCTTGGCGACATCGCGGCAGAGACGGGACGCAGTATTGGTGTTGCGGTTGAGCACCGGCGTCAACTTGGAGGGACGCGTTTTCTGTGGAGTGCTTTGCTGAGTGGAGATATCGATCTGTATGCAGATTACACCGGCACGCTCTTCCAGGAGATCCTGCAGGTGCCG
>JAUIJQ010000431.1 GCA_030431165.1 Rhodothermia bacterium
CTGCCTCAGTCCTGGGGGCAGACATACACTCAGCCCAATTGGGATGTCACGATCCCCGAGGGGTACTTCGGGTACCTGCGCTCATTGGGCGGCAGCGGAAATCGGCCCGGCTTTAGTCCAAACTGCTTCACCGCATACGCGACGTTCACGGCCTTTGTGGCTGCTCAGCCTGAATGGTATGCCGTCTATTCGCTCGATGACGGCGTTCCAATCGCCGAGTTCGAGTGGGACCAGAAGCGCGGCCTGAACGTCGATTTCGACGGCAGCTTTCCCGACCATTCGAGAGAAACCGAAGATCCCAAAAAACCCGTTGCATCATATGAGTGGGACTTCGGTGACGATTCCGAGCCCACCTCGGGCGCGACACCATCACACGAATACGACGAACCCGGACAGTACGTCGTTACGCTCAAGGTCACAGACGACGACGGACAAGAAGCAACGCTGACCAGGGAAGTCAGAGTGCGCGGCGTCGTGCTTGAGCACAGGTTGTTTACCGGTCAGAGGAATGTGGCAACCGGAGATACTCTCGTCACTACGATCGAAGTGAAGAACGTTGGGACCGAGACTGCCAGCGAGGTTGTCGTGTCTCGCGGCCTGTCGGCGATAGCCACGTATCCGGAAAGCGATGCTGCCTCGTCCACTGATGCTGAGTGGGAGACGCTTTCGGTACTTGAGGACACGACGTTTTCGGATATCGGTCCGGATGAAGTGATAACCGTCACGGAACGGTTCCTCATCACAAAGGGCGCCGAGGCGACCGTCGAATCGGAAAAGGTGCCCGTCCCGGTTGACTGGGAAATGCTTGTGGCCCGCGTTGTCGGATACGACCAGGATGGGCTGCCGGCAGAGATCAATGATCTGTGCGCGGAAGGACCGGCGTGTGCGAACGACAACAAGACGCGCGTCAGTAATAAGCCGATGGATGTCGACGTGGAGGTCACGGCGCTGAACGCAATTGTGGCGCAGGCGCCATCCGGCCTTTCACGAAAGGCGGATAACGGCGACTATGATCACCTTACGAGTATTTCGCTGGATGACCCCGTTTGCAACTCAGGGTGCGTAGACCTGTCATTCCGCGTGACTGACCGTGACGGCGCACCTGTCGAAGATGCCGTTATCGAGCTAACGCAGGAGCTCGACGATCAGGATGGGGAGGCCATTGTCGCTCCGACCGGTTCTCAAGGTGTCTTTTGTGATGATACCGGATGCGGTACTACGCTCAACCTGCAGGGGACCGATTCTGATGGGCGCCAGACGGCGCGCTACTGGTTGCCGGGTGTCATTGACGATGTCGACGCGAAGATCATCGCGCGGGCCACAAAGACGGAATACAATGTTGTCGAAGCCGAGAAGATGGTAGAGGTCAAAGCCAGTAGAGTGGCTTTTGTGAACCGATCTGTTCGAGCAGAACCCGAAGAGATGGTCATGCTCACAGCTTCAGGATTGCAGCAGGAGTTTGTCCCGCTGACAGACATGGCAAGCTGGTGTCTGGAGATCGAGGACGTTCTCCCGGATGCCGCCGCAGTCTTGAATGCACCCGGCTTCAGCGCGACACGGCACGCGCTGGAGAACGCGGTCCGGTACACCTGCAGCAGGCTGTTCTCACTGCCTGACTACGCCGATCCGGCCGTGACGCCGCAGGTGACCGTGCAGGAGTACAACACATTAAGGGAAGGCTTCAGCCACGCCGTGCGGGTATACGGGCTACACTGGTTCGAAATAAATTTCGGCGTTTCGCCAATCGGAACCGGCCAGCCAACGGTTTCGGCTGCACCGCCGTTCTTTGACGCAGACGGCGACTACCTCGATGCCGTCGCCGAGGCAGTGGAAGAGATGCTCTACCACTACCGCTCGAACCTTTCATCGACGGATAGGCCGCCTGCCGTCACGCTCGAACTGTACGAAGTGTCTCACAAAGACGATACCGGCAGTGAGAATCCGGCACTGTTCTTCAGCTTTGAAACACCCGGCAACCAGGCGCCCAAAGCCGATGTGCAGCGCCTGTTGACCGATGGCTACGTGCCTAACCCTTTCCTCAAACAGGAACCGGTAGCGACAGCGATCAGCCTCGCCGCAAGCAAGGGCGACGAGTCCGTAACACTGGCGGCGAGCGCAAATGCCGCCAATGCGTCAGGCAAGACGGGCCACGGGTACGTCGCAACGCAAATACGCTCAGCCGGTCTCGATGATTTTCAGGTCGGACACATCGTCGCCATCGAGCCCAATACCGGTCGCGAGGAGTACGCCCAGATAACGACGATCACCGACTCGACGTGGCAGCTCACGACGCCACTCAAGTTTGCCCACACGGCGGGCAAAGCGGTTTTCTACGTTGACTCAGCGGCCATTGCCGTACCTGCCGCGCCGATTCGTACCGGTGGATTTGAAGCAATGTTCGGACTCACAACCAGGCCTCGGGTTCAATGGCGACCTGTGGATCCGTCATCAGAATTCACCGTGGAGGTCGCGACAGACTCGCTGTTCAACGATGTCATTCAGACCCACACGGAGATAACTGCGACGCAGCAACTCCTTGACACCGTTGATGACGGCATGCGGTACTTCTGGCGCGTGTCGGCGCACAACCTGTTGGGGCAGGGTCCGTGGTCGCAAGCGTACGCGCTGCAGGTCGGGTCGCCGATAGGCGACGATCTTGCCGACGCGATTACGCTCGCTGATGAGGAAGCCACGTTGCTTCTTGCGGCGCACTTCGGGGCAACAGCCGAGACAAGCGAGGTTGTTCCAGGCTGCGGTGTCGGTGACAACTCGATCTGGTTCAGCTACACGCCGGCAACAGGCAGGCGCGTTGCCCTCGAGACATTCCGCTCGAACTTCAACACGACGTTGAGTGTGTGGACGGGCAGCGGGCATCCGTTAACTGAAGTCGCCTGCAGTGACGACTACGAGGGCGGATTTGGAACGTCATACGTCGAGTTCGATGCCGTTGCCTCGACAACGTACTCTGTTCGTGTTGCCGGATTTGAGGACGAAGAAGGAGTGACCGTGCTGAGCCTCCGGGCCCCGACGCAGGTTGGAACTGAAGAGGTGGCCCCAACTCCGGTGTCTGAGCTGACGGTGAATGTGTATCCGAATCCCGCGACTGAAGAAGCAACGTTCGAGGTTGTTCAGCCATCAGCCGGCAGGCTGTCCGTTTCGGTATTTGATGTACTTGGGCGCCGACAGCAGGTTGTGTCGGATGGTGATCGCGCTGCGGGCACCTATGCGTTTCGCGTTGATGCCGGCGGACTCGCGCCCGGCGTGTACTTCGCGAGAGTGGCCGCTGACGCTGATGTGGTGAGTCGGATGTTCGTCGTAACGCGGTAGTGTGCGAAGATCCGCTCGGCGCGCCTTCAGGTTGACAGCTCGCGTTGCAACCAGGCGCGCGCGGCTGTCCAGTCGCGTGACACGGTGGCATCCGAGAGGTTCATAATTTCAGCGGTCTCACCGATGCTGAATCCGGCGAAGTACCGGAGTTCAACGACCTGGACCTGGCGCGGACTGAGCTGTGCAAGGCGCTTAAGTGCTTCGTCGATCATCAACACGTGCTCGGCCTTGTGCAGGAGGCTCAATTCCGATTCTGGGTCCAGCGTAACGGCACGAACGCCGCCGCCGCGCTTCGCCGCCGTACGACGGACTGCATAATCAATGAGGACCTGACGCATGGCCTGCGCGGCGACGCGAAAGAAGTGCTGCCGGTCAGCATACTCGCCGTTTGCGTTCGCAAGCTTGAGGTACGCCTCGTGCACAAGTGCCGTCGT
>JAUIJQ010000432.1 GCA_030431165.1 Rhodothermia bacterium
ATTTTACTGTTTAGATCTAAAAAATCGGTATCATGGCAAAAAATTGGTTTCAAAACAATTGGGGTAATGCGTTGGGTGCATTAATAGTGGCTACAGGAGCGATCGCTAGCGGACTCCCCGCTCGTGCTAACGATGCTGTTGCAGATTGGCAATTAGCTCAAGTTTCTAGTTATGGCAATTCACCCACACCCCTCAATCTTCGTCCTAGAGTTCATATTCCTCTACCTAGTAGTCGTAGTAGCGATTACTATCCTCGTTACCGTAGATCTCAGGATCATTACGATCACTATGATGACCATCACGACCATCATGCCAGCCTGGCGTTTGCGGAAGAAATCAAAGGGAGATGCCATACAAATCGCTCTGCTTGTGATCCAAAACGTGTCGAAGTGGAGACCGCCGAAATTGAGTGCGTGTGCAAACGAACGCTTGACAGACGTGGGAAACATGCCCTATTCCACCTGACCGGCGGATTCGGATCGTTGCCCGAGGTGATGTCCCTGTTCAGCGACCCTCGACTCGTGCTGGCCGGGTGGATGCACTATCTGGCGTTCGACCTGCTCGTCGGCACGCTCATCGTTCGGGACGGCATCCGTGAGCGCGTGCCACACCTCGCTGTTGTACCATGCCTCGCCGCGTGCTTCATGGCAGGGCCAGTGGGCTGGTTGCTGTACCTGCTTGTTCGTGGCGTTGCACGACGTAAGGTTCTCTTCGACGCCGTTGAGTCAGGTGCGCACTAGCGTCGTACTGCCGGATTGTCAATCGCGGCGACGTATGTTCGATCGGCCCCCACCGAGTTGATCTCTCTCATGCTTCTATCTCCTGCTTACACATTTCGCCTGGTTGTCCTGGTCGGACTGGTCGCGATTACTGCGGGATGTGACGGACTTGCGCGCGTCGATGAAGATGAGACCGCCGGCAACGAGTATAGTATCGTCGACGTCAGCTTCCCCACGGTAGTCGTTGCGGGTACCTCGGCTGGTGTGCCCGTTGATGTGGTGGCGAAGTTGTACCTGCCGGCTGATTCGTCAGAGAAGTTACCGGCTGCCGTGATCCTACCCACGAGCGCCGGGATTCAGTCCTTCCGCGAGCATTATTACGCTCGTGAGGTCGCCGCATCCGGGTATGTCGCGCTGATCGTCGACAGCTTCGAATCACGCGGTGTGATATCCGCAATTGAGAATCAGAACGCCATAACCTCTTATCAGCTCGAAGCCGACGCCTTCGGTGCGCTCCGTTTTCTTCAGCAGCACCCTCGTGTGAAACCGGATGCTGTGGCTGTCATGGGCGGTTCCAAAGGCGGTACGGCCGCGTTGAACAGCGTCTTCCTGATTCGCGAAGAATGGCGCAAGACCAGTAGTCGATTCGCTGCCCACGTAGCGATTTCACCCAACTGCGGGGTGCAGCAGCGCAGTACCGAAACGACTGGCGCACCGCTGTTGGTTCTTCTCGCGGAGAACGACGACTTCGCAGATCCCGGTCCCTGTCGCGACTATGCAGCCGCGCTTTCTACGCAGTCTGAGGCGAACGTGTTGATTCATGAAGTACGTGGTGCCGCCCACGGGTGGGAGCGACAGGAAGCGGTTGAATGGATCGAACGTGCAGAGAACTTCTCTGGCTGTCGCGGTGTCATGGAAGATGACGGCAGAATTAGCGTCGATGGTGTTCCGGCACCGCTCTCAAGTGGAGAGTACCTCGCCTGGGCGCGCGCTGAGTGCGTAACTCGGGGTGCGCATTCAGGTGGCGGTACAACGGAAATGCGCAACGCTGTGACGGCGACCATCCTCGCTTTCCTTCAGGGCCATACTGGTTGAGATCATGTCGGGCACCCAAACCGCTTCGCCGGCGTCGTATCCGCTTTTCACGCCCCAACGACGTAAGTTCACCTCGTCAACCGTCGAATGCAGCCGTTCCGCCTGAACGCTGAGTGGCCGGCCTCCATACGCAGCCAATGCCTCGCATCTACATCGACCCGGTCAACTTCCTGACCGTCCTCGGAGGGCTGGCGCTTCTCGTCGGCGCTGCATACTTCATGCTGGTGCGCAACAAGTCAACCGCGACATGGCTGGTTGCCTCGTTTATGTCGCTGCAAGCCGTGGGTCTGCTGTACTCTGCTGCCTGGGTGTTTTCCCAGCCGACACTCGCCACCAACGCTGCCTACAATTTGTCCGTTGGCGGCATCATCGAAAACATCTCAAGAGGACTGGCGGCTGCACTGCTCGCCCAGGCATGTTACCGATTCGGCGGACTGTCTTTTAGAAAGGAAGCCGCCGTCATCGCCGTCTTCTCCTTCGTCTCGGTCGTTGTCACGGTGCTCGTTCTGAGCGGCGCTCAATCTGGCGCGAACTGGGTAAACGTAGGTGCGTGGGCTCACTACGCGCTGTGGTCTGCGTGGGGCGCAATAGTCTTGCTGCGGAAACGAGCAAGCACCGCTCACACAGCTCAGTCAGCGCGAATACGCACCGGGTTTCTGGCGCTCGCCTCCGTGATGGTGCTTGTCTGCATAAACGGCATACTGGGAACACTCATTTCGGTTACCGGCAGTGTCGGGGGGGCCGGCGCAATGAACCTGTTGACCTCGTCAACGATTCAATTTGTCGTCGCCCTGGTGCTCCCCGTGGTCTACGTGGAATTTGCACCCGAACCGACAACCTACCAGGTCAAGCTTGTCGGATTTGTACTGCTTGTTGTCATCGGCGTGTTTGGCGTGCTTGGCACACTGCGCGCAATCGTCGACGATCAGCGTGCTGTGTTTGACGCGTGGGGGAGTCCGTACTCACTCAGTTTTGTGCCGACCGAGGAAGGTCAGTTTGTGGTGTCACGACTACCTCTTGCGCGCGACGATTCGGATGGCGAAGACCTTCGGATGGCTGATGACACCCGCGTTCGGATTGATCTGCCGTTTACCTTTCCTTTTGCCGGACGCGCACTGAGCAGTGTCATCGTAAATGCCAACGGTGCAATCGAGCCTTCGCCAGATCCGTATCCGTTCAACAACTTCACGCAGTCCTACCTGGAGGTTGGTCAGCGACCGCTCATCGCGCTGTGGTATACCGACATGAACCCGGGCGCAGGTGGTCGCGTCACGGCGGCGGTCCTTGCTGATCGTCTCGTTGTGACGTGGATGGAAGTGCCCGAATGGTCGCACTTCGCACCCCACACAATACAGGCTGTACTTCATGAGTCTGGTCGCATCGACTTCAATTATATCGACGTGCCCTTCAACGCGTACGTGGGTGCGCGTGGTGTGCTGACAACGCCGGTGCGTACGGAAGACCTCCCGCTTGCCGGCGTGGGTTCCATTTACAACGACGGCACGGTTGATCCGGATATTCCAACCGCTCTCGATCAGTTTGTGGGTGCAGGCCCTGTCGAAAATCCGATGGCGTTCTTTGACCGTCGGATTGCATTTAAACAGTTCCTGCATGAGCAGACGATGCCGTTTGCCTGGGTTGTTCTTGGAACGCTCGCGTTTGTCTTGCTCGGCGCCCCGCTGTTCTACCGGCTGACACTCACGCGTCCACTGGACCGGCTTCTGCAGGGAATGAGCAGGGTGAACGAAGGGGAGCTTGATGCCGAATTGCCTGTTGGCGTAAAAGATGAGTTTGGGACGTTGGCGATGAACTTCAACCGGATGACGCAGTCCCTCAGGCGGTATGCCGGCGAGATGGAGTCGCTTGTTGACGAGCGCACGCGAGAATTAAACGCGTCGCTTGAATCGTTGCAGTCAGCGCAGCAGCAACTTGTTCAGCAGGAGA
>JAUIJQ010000433.1 GCA_030431165.1 Rhodothermia bacterium
GGCAAGATCAAGGAGATCCACGAACAGGCTACCGAGCATTATCACCGACGGCTCATTCTTCTCAACGACGAGTGAGAAAAGCCGCACTGGCTTGAAGGGTTGGTCTCCGATGCCATCGCCGTCCAGATCGTACCCTTCGTACGCATCCCAGTAATTGCCGCGGAACGCCCCGACCGTTTGGCGAGAGTTTGTAGCTACGTCAAACGTGTTGCCATAAAAATCATTGGCGGCGAAACTGCTCTCCTCTGAGTTGGCTAACAGCTTCAGTGCCCATCCGTTTGAAGCAAACACATTCCGGTCAACGACGATCCGGTTGGAGCCCTCCAGGTACATGCCAACGGAGTTGTTTTCAAACCGATTGCCTGTGACTTCCGCGTCATCAATCTCTTTCAGCAGGAAACCATACGCGGCGGGCCCGCGGTTTGTGCTGAAGAGATTGTCACGAACGCGCACATGCTCGGAATACATCACGGCAACACCGGCACCGTTTTCGACAAATTCGTTCTCGAGGTAGTCGCACCGATCAGAGAACATGAAGTGCAGTCCGTAGCGCAAATTGGCAGAACTGCTGTTGCCTTCAACGCGGCTGTCCTCGACGAACTCGAAGTAGATGCCGTCGCGATGACCCGAGACCTGGTTGTCGGCGACGAGAAGCCGCTTGCTGTACCAGGCGTGAATGCCGTTCCCCGCGTACGTCTCCGAAGTATTGATGGCGGATATCTCATTCCCCCGCACAACGCAGCCATCAACTTCGGCCAAGTACACGGCAAAGAAGTTGTTCAAGAAAGTGTTCGAATCGATCAGGCAGTGCCCGGCAGTCTCCACCTTGATCGCGGCTCGATCTTCCATAAAGCTCCTGCCAACGTCGCGTAGCGTAAACCCACGTATGACGACGCTGTCAGCCGATACGATAAATATCCCGGGGGCATCCGAGCCATCCAGGATGGTCGTGGGCGAACCGATAAGCGTTACGGATCGGTCCACGATGATCGGCGCGGCACCCCGGAAAACGCCTCCTGGGACAACGATCGAGTCGCCGGGCGCGGCCTGATCGATCATCCGCTGTATGTCGCTGAACAAACGTTGCGGCGTTGCCGTGCTTTCTGTACCCGGTCGCGATGGCAGTTCTGCCGTGGCGCTGCCGGCAGGCACAGTGGCGGCGGCTACCAGCACAAACCCGAGTACTATGACCACTCTGCCAAACATCAGTGTGTCCCGTCAGCGTGCGTCGAGTCTGAACCCGACTCTATGGCAGCGACTATCTCATGCCACGTCAGTAGATGCGCGTCGACTGGCCGGACTTCAGGCGACTGTGCCTGCGATGCGTGTGCGCCCGCACCTCCAAGGACACCGATCCCGGCTCCCATCGGGCTGTGGATCTCGGATGAACGGATGAACCGCGCTTCTCCGGCATGCACCCATTGCGATAGATCCTCAGGAAGGTGTACAAACGCTTCGTACTCCGTGCCCGCGAGATCCGCCGAGGCGTGTGCCGCGGCACACTCAATAGCGTCGAACTTCAGCACCTTGCCCGTCTCGGTCACGAGTTCGGCTGCGAAGCGCGGATCAGCAATGGGCATCCGGCAATGGACGCAGACGTCTTCGCCGTATCGGATTTCTGACGGACCGGTCGCACAGCCTGCGACGAACATGCCGGCCGCGAAGAATGCGACGGCAACACCTCGCGCCGTGTTGCCGGTGTTAGCCCTGGCTGCCGCACGCGTTTTCTTCCCCCGTCTGAGCGAGAGGAAGGAAAGGAGCATACCGGCGCCAAGCGAAAGAAACGCGATCCACCCGCCAATGGCCGGCATCGACACGGCCGTGAAGTTCAGCAACTTCTTGGAGCCGATCAGTGGGGGTTGGTAGTTCATGCCGGGCACCTTGATTGCCGCGTTCTCCAGGTCGAGGTTGTGACCGTAGTCATATTCCCAGAGGTAGAAGTCTACCAGTCCGACGACGGCCACGATGAGAAAGAGGGTTGTCCAGGCATAGAGAGATCCGCGTCGGCCATGGATAGCGGCGAAGAGACCGAGCAAGCATAATCCGCCGATGATCCAGGGCATCCAACGAAGTTCGGGGATGGACTCGGGGACGATTTCTTTCATCCCGATGTAGTGATTGAGTCCGTTGATGTTCTTCAGGTCGTTCGGCTTTTCGCCCGTGACATCGTCAATCCGAATAATCATGCCGAGGCCCTCGGGGTATTGCGGGGCGTCGAGCGTAATCCGCCAGATAGGCGTTACGAAGAGGAGCAGCAGGGCGAGCGAGGCGACGGCTAGAGTAAACCGGGAGCCCGTGCCGAGGTGCTTGTCGCGTTCCTTGTCGAGTTTTTTTGCGTGCGATTGCATGACAATCTCCATCGAGTGGGCCGGCGCCCGGATACACTCTCCGAGCGCCGGCTGCGAATGGCGCGTATGGTCAGGTTAGCCGCCGGTACCAAACGCGAGGGGAACGCTTGATCCACGCGGTGACACGCGGATGTATCCCTGCATCTCCTGGTGGAGCGCTGAGCAGAAATCCGTGCAGTAGAACGGGTAGATGCCCGGTTCCAACGGTTCCCACGTGATGGTTCGTGTTTCTCCCGGCATCACGAGCAGTTCGCTCGTTGGTGCGCCAAGGACGGCGAAGCCGTGCGGGACATCCCAGTCCTGCTCGAGGTTTGTCACGTGGAAGTAGACCTTGTCACCAACACGCAACCCTTCGATGTTATCCGGCGCAAAGTGCGTTCGGATTGTGGACATGTAGACGTGCACCTCGCTGCCTGAGCGCTCAACGCGCGCTTCGGATTCACTCTGGATCGCGTACGGGTGCGTGTTCTCCTCGATCGGGTACATGCGCACCTGGTTGTCCTTGATGACATCCGCCGCGATGCCCTGGGCATAGTGTGGCTCACCCATCGTCGGGAAGTCCAGGAGGAGCTTCATCTTGTCGCCGCTGATGTCAATGAGCTGCGCAGCATGTGCCAGTTCGGGACCGGTCGGCAGATAGCGATCCTTCGTGATCTTGTTCAGCGCAACCAGGTACTTGCCCCACGGCTTCTGGCTGTCGCCACCCGGTATCATCAGGTGGCCAACCGAGTAGTAAGACGGGATGCGGTCTACAACCTGCCACGTCCCCAGCTCCCACTTGACCACTTCGGATGAAATGAACGCCGTCGTGTACGCATAGCCTTTGCCATCAAACTCGGTGTGGAGCGGACCAAGACCCGGATTCTCCACCTCACCGGCGATCACGGCGTCGTACTGCAGCACGGGAATGCCGTCAATTTCACCTTCAAACGCCTCGTCTTCGATGGCCTGCATCATCTTCGAGAAGGAGTGAACGGGAATTACCGTGGCCAGCTTGCCACCCGCAACGATGTACTCACCCGACGGATCAACATCGACTCCGTGCGGCGACTTCGGCGTCGGCAGGTAGTACACCAGACCTGAACAGTCAGACGGTTGCAGGACGCGAACACCGCGTTTCAGTTCGGCGACGCCAATCCGGTTTTCATCGAGGTGGTTGTGGTAATACTCAGACGGCATCGTCTCGTAGTTACCGGCTGCTACGCATTCCTCGGCACGTTTCCAGTTGACGGCCGCAACGAAGTCTTTGTCGTTGCGTGATGCATTAACCTCGAGCAGCGTGTTGGCTTCCTCGGTGTTGTAGCTGGTGAAGAACGACCAGCCGTACGATGGTCCGCGACCCGAATGGGAAAGGTCGTAGTTGTAGCCGGGCACGAGAATCTGGAACGCGATGTCCATCTCG
>JAUIJQ010000434.1 GCA_030431165.1 Rhodothermia bacterium
CCATGAACCGGTCAACGCGTCAATCCTGGTCTATAGATCATCTGGTGGTTGCCGATACCCGGTCTACACGAATCGTAGACCCAGCGGGCATTCGGAATATGCTACACGAAGATTACAGACCACAGAGCAGTACGCGGCGCGGTAATACTCCGCATCTTCGCAGGTTCCTGACGACCTTCTTCCGCACTGCTCTGGACGAGTATCGCGAAGCGGGATGTCCGTTTGGCAAGAATGTCGACGCCATGCTTATCTGGTTTGAGTACAACCAGAAAACGACAGAGAACTGATCGACTACTGCTTCTTCGAAAAAGGGCGCCGCTGATGCGGTGCCCTTTTTTTGTGTCGTTCAGCGTCTCACAACAAACGGTCGCGTTGTGCCTTCGTCGCCCAGGCTTCCTGTTACATGCAGGAAGTAGGTTCCAGCCGGCAGCGTCGCAAGCGGTAGCTTCAGCTCGTGATCGGCAATCCCCATGTGCGCGGTTAGCACTTGTCTTCCCGTCGCATCGTACACAACGACCCGAGCGCCGGCACCGTAGCAGTCAGCGGTGCAGTGCTCACCCGCGGTAAGTCGCACAACAAGTTCGTCAACCGCCGGGTTAGGGAAGACTTCGACGCGGAACCCGTTACGCTGCACCAGAGGGTGCGACTCAATATCAGTTGAGATTCCGTAGCGAATCCGCGTGTACACAGGCAGATGGTCGGATGTGTTGGACACGTAGCCTGGTATTGCCCCCGTCAGCGCGTCCATGCGACCGGTACTGCCAGACTCAATGTCAGCAAACAGCTCGTTTGTGACCAGAATGTGGTCCAGTGTTGATCCAAACGAACACGTCGAATTGGAGCAATAGGTACTCAGGTTTCCCTCGTCCAGGGGCTTTGTTGCAAATCGATATGCGGACGCGTCGTTCAGAAAAGCCCGATAGGGCGTGTCGCGACCACCGGCTATGGATCGATCGAGTTCATCGTTGAAGTCGCCCAAGACGATGACCGGGTCGTCGAACAGTGCTCCGAAGTCGATGTGATTCTTGAGACGCCCCGCCGCCGCAAGTCGCTTCTCGTAGTCACTTGCATCGCCGCAACACTTCATGTGCACCGTGATAAAGGTGATGCGCTTGGTAGAATCCGCGATTGTGACGTCAGCCTCAAGCTGAAGCGGGGGACGCGTGGCGAAGTCCGCATCGAAACTGGTCAGTATGTGCCGAACCGATCGCGGCTTGACGATATCCGAGTTGTAGATAAAACCAATGCGCTGCTGGCTTGACTCGGTTGCCAGGTGACCTTCGAAGGGCGTACCAAGCGAGTCGAGGAGCCGGTCAAAGTCGCTCTGGTCCGCTATTTCCTGCACTGCCCAAAGGTCAATGCCGGCGTTGCGCATTACGTCGACCACGTGCGCAATCTGCAACTCGTCATTTGTCGGTCCGCCGGTAAACCCGAACCACTCAATATTCCATGTCGCGACGTCAAATGTCTGGTCGGTGCCGACAGTCGGGATCTGGCGCGCGGCAGCGTCGGGGACGCACAACAGCACCGCGAGTAGGGCCGCGGCAAATGTGACCACGCGGTGACGGGCAACGGCAGGGAAGCTACAAGACAAAGAGGGGCTCAACTATTCGAAGTCCGTATTGAGGCGGAAGCGCGAGATACGATTGTTTCCCGTATCGGCAACGTAGACGATCTGGTTGCCATACGCTACGCCAGACGGATCGTTGAACTCGCGAGCGCCGTCCCCGGTCCCACCAAACGACACGATTACCGGGATCTGCGAACTTGAACCCGGAGGCGGCGCTACGCCTTCAACCCCGGCCGAAGTGAAAACGAACAGTGAGTCTTTAGCCGCGTCGGTCACAAACAGATAGCCCGTGGCGTCGCCAGCCAGCGCCATGCCCGACGGCTGCGAGAACCTGAATGTGTCATACAAGAATCCCTCACCGCGGTCAGGAAGAGAAGCAACCTGCAACTTGTCGGTGTCTGGTCTATAGTCGATGCCGTCAGGCGTCACAACAGCAAGGACCGACAAAACCGAAAACTGTAGTTCGCGCCCATCAAGCGGTGCCTGGGCAATGTAGAATCGCTTGTCCTGCGAGAATGACTCTCGCTGTGGTGGCTGCACAATCGTTACGATCGCCGCCGGGTCAATGGCGGATCGCAGATTCGCCTGCGTCGGGTTAAGCGGTACCCGCTGAACGTTTACACCCTCGGTGTTGAACTCAAGCACCGCATTGTGCGGAGACAGAATACTGGTAAGGCTGTTGTTCGGACCCCGGCGCGCCACATAGATACTGTTTGTCGGCAGTATCCCGACAGACACAAACTCGA
Organism: Rhodothermia bacterium; assembly: GCA_030431165.1. Classification (GTDB taxonomy): domain Bacteria; phylum Bacteroidota; class Rhodothermia; order Rhodothermales; family JABDKH01; genus JANQRN01. Next base: position 2,317 of record JAUIJQ010000434.1, read on the forward strand.
CGAGTTCATCCGAATCTTCCGGGTCGCGGCGTGATCGCGTGTCATCATCGAACGGATGCCAGATGATGTCCTCGATCTGCGGCGAACCGAGGCTCAATCCGGAGACCTTCAGCACGACGGGCAGGTTCCAGGTACGGCCGTTTACGACTGTATCCCGTCGCGCCGTTATGTAGGCGTTCAGGAGGCGGTCCTGGACAATACTCGTTGCGCCACCTGCAACGGGAAAAAACGTGGCAGCCCGGCCGGAGCTTTCCAGCACGTGGATGCCCTGCATATCCGCTACATACAGGAACTCGTCGAAGCCGACATATACATCCCGCGGGGCGTCGAAGCTGCCTCCGGTCGCAGATGTCGTAAAGAAGGGGAACAGGGGGACGTACTCAACCTCGTCGAGGAGTGACGGGTCTGACCGGCCGGCTTCGAATATCTCGTCTGTTGTTACGTCGGACTTGCTGCCGAACATGTCGCAGCCGGCGAACAGCCACGTCATCGCCAGTATCCCGAGCGTCGCAAGCACAAAGCGCGGCGTGGCGCGAAACACAGGTGCCTGGCGGTCGTCGCTATGCTGAGATCCAATCGTCATAGGTTCACAACGACACCGATGCGGTGGATGTCGCCAAGTCGATCAAACTTGTCGAAGCCGTAGTCAAAACGAAGCCCCGGTCCGAATCCGTCGAAAAGGAGTCCGACGCCGACGCTGGGGACAGACCGCTCGTCGAGGCCAAACCGATAACCGGCACGCAGCATCAACGTGTTTCGCCATGTGTATTCGGTGCCGACGTTCCAGTTCTCGGCGTTGTCGTTCGGATTGCTGAGCTGCGCTGTAAGCACGAGCGAGTTTGCGTTGCCCTCGGGCCAGACTGAATAAGCAAAGCCGAGCAGAAAGGAGGTCGGCGGCGTTATCGACTCAAACTCGGTTTCCGGTTGCTCAGACGGGTCACCGACGATCACCCGTGTGATCTCGCCAGATGGATCAACGTCAGCGCCAAAGTTTCTGATCGCAACAGCCATGCGGGCTCGTGTTGAGCCTACCCGGTAGAATACACCGATGTCGAACAGGACGGTGCGCGTTGATATCCCGGCCGTTCGCTCCTCGACATACTTGGCTGTGATACCGTAGCTGAACAGGTCGGTAAGGGCCTGCGACAAGGTGAGGCCGGCGGCGAGATCGACAAACCGGAACTGCTCACCGGTTCCAAAGGGCTCAAATTCTGTGGTAACGTCCATGTCGCCAGAGTTGAGCGTCTGGACGGAAGCGCCGATGGTCAACGCGGGCCGGCTAAGCGGCACGACGATCGCAAGGTATTCCATGCGTACGTCGGCGAAATACGACGCGTGGTTGAAGGCCGCCGACAGCCCCGGGGACTGCGCTGCGAGCGCCGGATTCCAGAACAGCGCGGTTGCATCCTCAGAAAC
>JAUIJQ010000435.1 GCA_030431165.1 Rhodothermia bacterium
ATACTCGTGGTGTTGACAGCGGTAATGATGCTGCTGATGATGGTCGCGCGTTCTACTACCTGGTGTATCCGAACTTCATGCTGAACATCCTGCCCGGCAGGCTGCAGACCAATGTTGTCCTGGCAGATGGCCCCGACCACTGCATCGTGCACTTTGACTACTTCTATTCGCCGGAGACGCTGAACAGCCGCCGCGACAACATCGTCGCCGACCAGGAGTTTGCTGATCGCGTGCAGCAGGAAGACATCGACATCTGTATTCACGTTCAGCGCGGGTTACGATCCCGTGGCTACGACCGGGGACGCTTCTCGGTTGATGCCGAGAACGGTGTACATCACTTTCAGAGCCTGTTAAAGAGGTCGTACGCGTCGTTCCTCCGAGGCCAACCCGAAGAAGGCAATGAGCGGGTTGATTGAACCACTGTCAGCGCTGCCTCGGGTTGGTGGCGTTGTCGCCGGATTCACGACGCGAAGCGGGGGCGTTTCTGCCGCGCCGTTTGGCTCACTCAACCTGGCCATCAGCTCGGGCGACGCTGAGGCTGACGTCCGCGAAAACCGACGCCGGCTGCTTACGCATGTTGGTTTTGAGCAGGACGCCCTCGCCATCGCGGGACAGGTGCATGGCGCAGACGTCGCGTGGGTCGACAAGCCCGGCCTTGTCTACGAAACCGACGGACTGCTGACGACGACGCCCGGCCTGCTGCTCGGAATCGTTGCCGCTGACTGCGCCGTTGTACTTGTCGCGGATGATGACGCAACGGTCGTCGGTGCTGCGCATGCGGGTTGGCGCGGTGCGGCACAGGGTATCGTTGGAAACCAGGTCCGCGCGATGGTAGCGCAAGGCTGTCAACCCGACCGTCTGAACGCGTGGGTGTCGCCGTGTATATCGCAGGTCAACTTTGAGGTCGGGGACGAGGTCGCAGAGCAGTTCGACGACGCGTTTGTAACCGAAAACCCGACAACAGGAAAGAAGCACGTTGACCTGGTTGGTGTGATCGTCGCGCAACTCATGTCGCTTGGCATCCCGCCCGACAGAGTTGCCGCGGCGCGCCGTTGCACTGTTGATGAGGAGGAGACGTTCTTTTCCTACCGCGGTCAGTCGGGGCGCACAGGACGCATGATGGGCTTTATCGGGATCCGGCCACGCGAGTGAGTGTCGAGACGGAGGGATCGTTATCGGCGACTGCGTCGCCTGAATCGTTAGGAATCGTTAGGAATCGTTGGGATCGTTACGCTCGCCAGTGGCTCGCTGATCGATTGGATCGTTATCGGCGACTGCGTCGCCTGAATCGTTGGAATCGTTACGCTCGCCTGTGGCTCGCTGATCGATTGGAGTATCAGACGCCGCTGATCGTTGGGAGCGTCGCGCGCCGCTGACCTTGCAGCCGGCCGCAACGACGAGCGACGAAGGCGCAAACGATCCAACGATCAATCGATCCAACGATCAAACGATCCAACGATCAATCGATCCAACGACCACCTACATCCGCAAGAACTCGATCCGCCGATTTCTTCGGCGCCCTTCGGTGGTACCATTGCTGTATTCCGGATGCGAGTCGCCGTGGGAAATGGCGCTGACGATGCGGGGATCGATTCCGGCGCGCTCGATCATGTGGCGCACAATCGCGGACGCACGCGCTCCAGACAACTCCCAGTTGCTCGGATAGGTCTGGGCGAGCGTTGCGCCGGGTTTGGAGTTGTCAGCATGACCAACAACGGCGATCTGACGCCGATCATCAGTCAGGAACGTCGCGACAACCGAATCAACACGCGCCATGCCAACCGACGTGAGGCGCGCCGACGCGGGTTCAAACAGATCGTCAACCAGAAGACGGGCCACCAGGTCGCCGCCCTCTCTGCAGGACTGCAGGTCATACGTCAGGCGATCAATCTCGTAGCGAAAACGCCGCAGGTCGCGGTCCATTTCGCCGGACGATTGATACTCGATCATCGCGAGCGAGTCCGCCAGTTTGTTGCGCTCGACGAGCAGGGCGAGGTTCGCGGTTTCCAGTGAGTCGATACGCGAGTCCATCCGCACGACCTTTGTCGGTGCCACACAGGCCGTGCCGACGAAGCCAAGCACTACGGTCATAGTCAGGGCACCAAGAACCCGCGCAACGAAACCACTACGCATCGGCGTCTCCGGGTTTTGTCCGATGGACCAGTGTAGCTGATGACTGATCGACGGTGGTCATGATCACTTCGGCGATGTTGACGCGCGCCGGCCGGGACAAACACCAGACGACGGCTTCGGCCACATCTTCAGCGACCAATGGTCTCGTATCCGCATAGACGCGCGCAGCACGTTTTTCATCACCACGAAAGCGGACTACGCTGAAGTCTGTCTCGGTGAGGCCGGGGTCAACAGTAGTCACGCGGATGGCGGTGCCGTGCAGATCGATCTTCATGCCCCGGGTGATTGCGGCGACGGCATGTTTGGTCCCGCAGTACACGGTGCCGCCCGGATACACCTCGTGGCCGGCCGTTGATCCGATATTTACGACGTGTCCCGTGTTACGTGCGACCATACCCGGTACCACGGCGCGTGTGACGTAAAGGAGGCCCTTTACGTTTGTGTCCACCATGTCGTTGATATCTTCGACGGGCATCTCATGCGCTCCGACAAGGTTCCTTGCGAGTCCGGCGTTATTGACGAGGATGTCGATATCCGCAAACGCGTCTGGTATTGCCGCGACGTGTTGCTCCACCGCTTCGGCGTCTCGCACGTCACAGCTAAACGAGTGCACATCCGCGCCGTAATCCGCTCTAAGGGCGTCCACGAGTAAGGCGAGCGGTTCCGGTCGTCGGGCGCACACGACAAGGCGGGCTCCCCGTTGCGCAAGGGCCCGCGCGCAGGCTTCACCAATACCGCGGGATGCCCCGGTTACGAAGGCGGTTTTGCCGCTGAAAATAGACTGGGATGATTCCATTCGACCGTCCTGGCACGCTGAGCGCCCAATTTAAGAAAGGGGAAACCAAAACCGACGCTAGGCTTAGTCAACTGATAGGGCATTGCTGCTCACACGTGGACTCAGCCCGACAAGTAGCGGCTTGAGTTTACCGCAGCTCGAAATCGAGAAGTATGAGAGTCCGGTTTATTGCGACGGTGGTCGTTGCGCTGTTCGCAGCCGTTGGTATTCAGCAACCAGGCGTTGGCCAGGTTGTCTGTCAGGATGGTTTTGCCGAGGGCTACCCGTGTTCTAACGTCGACCTGATGGCGTTTATGAGCCCGATTGATCTTGGTGGCGCTGTCGGGATCAAGGTCAACGATCTCTGGGGATGGACCGACCCAACCACCGGGAAAGAGTACGCCCTGGTCGGCAGGCAGGATGGCACTGCGTTTGTCGACGTATCCGATCCGTCCTCTCCGGTATTTCTCGGCACGCTGCCGACAAATACGGTTTCGTCGATCTGGCGCGACATCAAGGTGTACGACAACCACGCCTTCGTTGTGGCTGACAACGCCGGTGCTCACGGTATGCAGGTCTTTGATCTCGCCGATCTGCGCGGCGTGCAAACGCCGAAGACGTTTGATGCGGTCGCTGTTTACGATTCGCTGGGAAGCGCGCACAACATCGTAATCAACGAGTCGAGTGGTTTTGCATACGCGGTCGGCGTGAACTCGGCCGGGTTGTCGTGCGGCGGTGGTCTGCACATGATCGATCTCAACGTACCCGAAGAACCCGCTTTTGCCGGATGCTTTTCGCACGTGGGTACCGGAC
>JAUIJQ010000436.1 GCA_030431165.1 Rhodothermia bacterium
AGTCAATGACAGTCAGAATGCAGCCCGTCCTGTTACAACAGGCTTCGGCGGGGCAGGGCGTGCTGTTGGTAAAGGTGAGCTCGGGAGACATGGCCGGAGACATGCCCGGAAGCATGCCCGGAAGCATGCCCGGAAGCATCTCCCAGTCCGTTGAAGCGATCAAAGCAGAGTGGGATGCGATCGCGCCCGAGTGGCCGTTCCTGTATTCGTTTCTTGACGAGGACTACGACGCGCTTTACCGAAGTGAAGAGCAGTATGCCCGCACGTTCTCGACCTTCACGTTGCTGGCATTGGTGATTGCCTGCCTCGGGTTGTTTGGGCTTGCAACCTTTTCCGTTCAGCGCCGGTCGCGCGAGATGGGAATCCGGAAAGCGCTTGGGGCTTCACAACTTGGCATTGCGAGCATGTTGTCAAAAGAGTTCGCCGTGTTGGTCGGCATTGCCAACATCATCGCGTGGCCGGCAGCGTGGCTCTTTGTGCGCATGTGGCTGAACAACTTCGCCTTCAAGACAAACATCGCGATCTGGATCTTTGTCGTGTCGGGTGCGGCTGCCTTGTTCATCGCGCTGCTGACTGTCGGGTCGCAGGCGTTGCGCGCTGCAAGGACAAATCCGGTTGAAGCCCTTCGGTTCGAATAGTCGGCGTTGATAGCTGCGTGATCGCTTTTTCGTGATTTCCCTGCGTATGGGTATGAGGGGCTGAAACAGGCCCATGAAGCCCGTTCTGCCCAATATGGCGAGAGTCCGCCAGGAGAATCACGATGAAGACGACAGCGAACACGCAAAGGTATCCGCACCCGACCAGCCTCAACGCGGCCGGTCACTGGGCACTTCGTTACGCCGGCGTGGCAGCGATTCTCGCGTTGTCGCTATTCGCAACCGCATGTGACTCGGTCGTGTCTGCAGATGAAGACGATGAGCCCGGCCTTGAGGTTGTAAACGCGGACTTCAGCAGTACAAGTCCGATAATCCGCATTGACTTCAGCGCGCCCCTCGTCGAGTCAACTGTTGACCGTGGCAATTTTCGGATCGTTTCGAACTTCGACAACGGACGACGGGGGAGCTTCACGCCGGAGCGCGCCACGTACATTGGCGGGGCCTCCAATACGGTTGAGCTGAAGCTCTGGGGTGACAACGGCGTCGGTAGCGGTGAGCACGCGTTAGTGGTAACCGGTGTTGAAGATATCGATGGGCGGACAAATGACGTGAAGTACTCGTTTACCTATCGCGTCAGCGTCAAGACGCCAAAGAGCTTCATTGTTCGGAGAATTGTGGTGACCGAGTTTCCGACGCATGACTCCGTAGGCAACGACTGGGATGACCTGAGTAACGGAGCGGACATCCGCGTGTCATTCCAACGCCCGAACGCCACGCCGATTTTTGTGTCGTCGGCATACGACAACGCCAACCCGAACGGTACCTACACCTTCGGTGAGGCGGCATCATTTGATGACCCCGGTATTCCATTCGAAGCTGAGACAGACAAGGACTGGATTCTAAATTTGATCGACGAAGACTTTGGTGGCGACGAGATGATGGTGGCGGCTGATGTCAATTTCCTCAGCCTGTACCGGTTGAATAACGCGCTGGATGATGAACTGACCGTCAGCCTTCGTCGGCCGCAGTTTACGGCAGTCATTCACGGCGACTGGACGTACTGATCGTTTGGATCGTCAGATCGTTTGGATCGTTGCGTGCGGCGGCCAGCCCTTGCGGGGAGGCCGCCGCTTTCTTTTTCGGCACTTATACTGACCCAACTAAGCGTTCTGACTTCCCCCCGAGGTACGGGTCATTGCGGCCAGCCCAAGGGCCGCAAGGATTGAGATGTCTGCGAAAAGCAGCGGCGCGAAGACGGGCGCGCCAAAGATCACGCGGTAGCTGAAAGCGACTCCAGGCTCAGCGAAAGACGGAACTACGTGTAAGACAAATCCAGCCACCCCGACCAGCGCTTGCAACAGCAGGATGCCAAACCCGAATCGGACGAAGCTTTGTGTCGGTCTGATGGTCAAGGCGGTGAACAGAAACCCGATCGTCAGCGCACTGGAAGCGACGGGGATCCACTCCGCAGCATAGAAGAATCCGTTCTGCGCATGGTCAGCAAGCGAAAGCAGAAAATTGCCGACAAATCCGCCGAGTGCAAAGATTACAACCCAGCTCGCCCAGGCCGGATTTGGATCGGGCACGCGTCGGTTCATTAAGAGCAACATGCCCAGCCCGGCAAACGCAAGTGGCGCAGCAAACGGCGCTGAGTAGACAAGGTGCTCCAGCGTCGCTTCTTCGAAGAATTGCCCTTCTATGTGCCACACAAGGCCGGACACCCCAACGGCGACGCCGGTCCAGCCTGTCACGTCGCCGATCAAGCGGTGTGTGGGGTGCCACGCGGTTTTACCAGCGTGGCGGCGCTCTGCGGGCGTCGAGGTATGACCGGCTACGGCAAATTTGGTTTGCGCCCGTCCCGCACGAAGTGACACGACAAGGCCGACGGCGAGCAACAGTGAGCCGACGATTCCAAAACCGAACGGAATCCATTCAGCCGGGTGCGCAAAATCGTTGACGGCGTGCGCTACCAGGATGTCGACAATAAGGAAGGCGATGTTCGAGAGCACGAACAGCTCAAGCAGGATCCTGTAGCTGAACCGACGTACTCCACTATCGGTCATGACTACGCAACTCGGCTGCGATCTCCTCGAGTTCAATGCGCTTGGCCAGCAGCTCGTAGTTGCCGTGCCACTGCACGAAGTCAGCACCTCCCATAAAAGCGCCGTGTTTGGCGGTGCGACCGTAGTAATGCCACAGGTCGAACCAGAGGAATTCAACCGGTTCGTCGAACGGCTCTTCCGTCAGGAGGCCGTCCGCGTACAAGCCGTCGATTATCTCCTTGGCCTGGATGACCTTCTCGTTTGTTGATGCAACAACGGCCTCGGCCTCATCGAAGAATCGATCGGTATGTGGACCGGTGTGACAATTATTACAGGCCTCCTTCATCGCGTCGCGGCCCGACTGGTAGGTTGGCCTCCTTTCGGATACCGCCGCAAACAGCCAGTATGACAGTCGCTCCGTGACGTCATGGGTGACCGCAAGGCCTTCCTGACCGCTCATGTGGCACGTGGCGCAAGTCGGTATACGCATGTCATGTACCGTCAGCGATTTCGGGTCGGCGTCCAGGTTCATCTGGTCACGATGCGCGTTGAACATGACGCCGTGTTTGGATTCGCTGTAGATCTCAAGCTGGGAGTGGTCAGGCCCCATGTGGCACTGCCCACAGGTTTCGGGCTGCCGCGCCAGCACGATTGACGCCTCATGGCGCCCGTGACACGACGTACACGTGCCGATCGAACCGTCGGTGTTCGGCTTCCCGATGCTGTGGCAGGTTACGCATCCGGATACAATCGCCGACTCACCCTCAAGCATTGCCAGCGCATTGGCTGGTCGATCAACCGCACCTTCGTGATATGTCTCCGAAAAAGCGATCTGGTCTTCAGTGAACGGGGTGCTCCCGCGGACCGCAGCGTAGGCCGGCGCCGCATGTCGACTCCGCAGGAATTGTTCATAGACACCGGCGTGGCAGGTTGCACAGTTTTTAGCCGTGACGGATTCGGTAATCGTAAAGCCACGGTGTTCAACAGAATTCTGTCCTTCCTGTGGTTGGTGACAGTCAAGGCAGTTGGTTGCTTCTTCCGAGTGGGCACTTGTTTCGTAGGCAGCAACGATCGCAGGA
>JAUIJQ010000437.1 GCA_030431165.1 Rhodothermia bacterium
CCCTCGACGAGGGTCTGCAGCGGGCGATCGACCGGCAGCGTGAGGATGGTTGACGGCTCCGCAAACAGCACGGACCAGAACGCTTGGAGCGTAAATGGATCAATGCCCGCCTCGGCACCAAACTCAACAGCTACCATTGGACCAGACAGGGACGGGACGCCGGCCTTGGCCAACAGCGCAAGCTGGAGCGCCGTGATGTCGCTGTACCCGACCAGCAGCGGACGGTTTTTCTTCGCCGCGTCGAAATCGACACGATCGAGGATGCGCATGGATCCGTAGCCACCGCGGGCGCACATGATCACGCGCACTTCTGGATCTCGAAGGAGCGCATTGATTTCAATGGCGCGCTCAGCGTCACTTCCGGCCAGATAGCCGATCTCGTGATAGTGCTCGCGCGGCTGACGCGTCTTCAGTCCAGCGGACGTCAGTCGTTCAAGTCCGCGAGCCGTCAGAACGTGGCTCCGCGGCGCACTAGCCGGCGCCGCGATACCGATCAGTCCGGGATTTCTGGGCGGCTGTACATCAGCCATTGGCTTGCTCCGTTTGCGCGCTTGGCACCGACGGATCAGCAGCCAGTCTACCGCCCCGAACCGTCGCGCCAATCACAATGCCAGCGCTTACAAGCACAAGATTCTTGATGATGTATTGCCCTTCAAGCGTCAACACAAAAGGGATGGATTTGAACGTGAGTTCGGGGAAGAGAAAAAGCGGCAGGACCGTACCGGGCATCTGTGCGAACAGAAGAAAGAGAACCAGACGAAGCCCGCGGCCCGCCATAAGTCCGGCGCCGATCAGGCATTCCCAGGTTGCGAGGATTGGAAGGCTGATATCGGGCCCCACAACGCCGCCAGACGCAACGGCGATCGTTTCGCTGGCGAGGCCTTCTGCCGGACTGATTCCCGGGAAGAACTTGAGGAATCCGAACCAGAAAAACACAACGCCGAGCGAAATGCGGAGCAGGCGAATGCCGTTGTTGGCCATCCATCGCGTGATGCGGATGTCAGCCGCGGCAAGCGTGCGGTTCTCGAAGTCAGACATTAAGGGAACGCTACTGCTGAATGACGCGAAGCGGTTGGCCGGCGCTGCTGCCTCGGCCATGGCTGCGTAACTTGGCAATGCACCAGACACCATGCACGTGCTCGCCGTGAATGCTCAACGAATACCGCCGACGGTAACGGCGCGGTGGCCGATCCCCAAGTCCGTTGCGATTGTGACGCCGGGGTATTTTCCGGATGTGGGCACCGCCGCGTACCTGCTCGCCGCCGAGCGCGTCATCGTTGCGGACGTTGTTCAGTACAGTCGGCAGTCGTGGCAGAATCGCTGCCGCATCCGAACGCCAGACGGTGCGCACTGGCTTACTGTTCCGCTGCGCGGAGGCCAGCATGGTACGGCTCACGATCGGGTTGAGCTCGATACGGCGGCTTCGTGGCAGACGCGGCACCGCAAGGCGTTTGAGTTCAACTACCGGTCGAGTCCGTATTTCGATTTTTACGATCGGGTGGTTTGGGAGGTGCTTGATTCCCCGGCGGTCCACCTCGGTGAGATATCGGTGCGAAGTGTAGAGGCGACCGCGAAGATGCTTGGCACAGCAGCGGCTGTCGAGGCTGCTTCAGACGTTGTACAGAGGGCGTCGCGCGGGTCTGGCGCCGATCCGCTGGTACCTATGTCCTGGTCGCACGTTGTGTCGACGGTGGCCGCGTCGTATCCCGATTCCGACGTCCTGGTCGTTGAGCCGTGGGTGCGTGCGTTGATCGGCGCGGTCGGACGCACGATGCACTCCATAGAGGTCAACACGCTGGACTACGAACAGAATTTTCCGGGCCGGATATCCGGCCTGACTGTCCTCGACCTGATATTCAACGTTGGCCCGGATGCGCGTCACCTTGTTGAGGGAGGCATGAAACTCGCCGATTAGAGCGTTTACATACATGAACCCAGGTGCGAACCGGTTGTCTGCGAGGGCGTTTATGCCGTGCCTGGCACCAGATTTGTGTTATGGCCTACCGTGTTTCACTCATACTCTCCAGGTGCCAATGCGTCAGTTGATGCGGTCAAAGATCCACAAAGCCACCGTCACGGAGGCTGATGTCAATTACGTCGGAAGCGTCACTATCGATGCGGAACTGATGGAACTGGCGGATATCTGGGAGTGGGAGAAGGTTCTTATCGTTTCAAACACGTCAGGCGCCCGTCTTGAGACGTATGCCATTCCCGGTGAGCGCGGAAGCGGCGATATCTGTATCAACGGTGCCGCAGCACATCTTGTAAAACCCGGTGACGAAGTGATTATCATGTCCTTCGAAACGACAGATCAGCCGGTTGAACCAACCGCGATCCTTGTCGACGAAAAGAACCGGTTTGTACGGTACCTGACCCCCCAGATCTACAAGGACAAGGTCGTAACCGTCTAGTATTTGGCGCATACGGTGACTTCCGCGTACGACGCACTCAGGCACGCATTCCTTCCGGTCCAGCGGGTTGCCCAGCAGTCTGCACCGCAAGTCGTTCCGCAATCCGTCCCACAGACTGGCCTCGATACGACCGGCCAAGACGCGACGTTGTCGCCAGAGCTTGTGGATTCGCTCGGCGTTGAGTCGCTAGGCGCGCAGGATACTACCAGCTTTGTCGGTTCGCTTGCCCAGGATTTTCAGCAGAGCGCGGAAAAGGCCATCCAGGGTCGCTGGGCCGAGGTCTTTGAAGACGCTTCGCGACAACTTTCCGAGGCGTGGGCTGATATGGTACCCCGCCTTATCGCTGCACTGTTTGTCCTTGTACTGTTCTACGCAGCGTATCGCCTGTTGCGCGTCGTGCTACACCGGGTCTTTCAGCGAAGCTCGCGTGTGGACAGTGCACTAGAGAGTTTGCTGATGAAGACGCTCCGCATTGTCGCGGTTGCGTTTATCGTTATTTCGGTACTCGGACAATTCGGGATCAACGTCACGGCGTTGCTTGCCGGTCTCAGTATTGTTGGTCTCGCTGTCGGTCTGGCTGCCAAGGACACGCTGGAGAACTTCATATCCGGCATCACCATTTTTGTTGATCGGCCATTTCGGGTCGGCGACAGCATCGAGATCGAGGGCATCTACGGATTTGTCGAAGAGATCTCCATGAGGTCTACGCGCATCCGCACGCTCAACAACGAGATGCTTGTGATGCCGAACCTGATGATGATCAACCAGAAGCTGCTGAACCACACGATGCATGGGACGCTGCGCGTCCAGATTCCCTTTGGCATTGCGTACAAGGAGTTTCCGCAGGAAGCGCGCGACGTCGTGCTCAAGTGCGCCGAGGGAGATGAGCGGCTGAGCAGCGAATATCCACCGCGTGTTGCGGTGACGGAGTTGAACAACTCCTCTGTGGATATGGTGCTGTTCCTGTACCTGAAAGATCCGCGCCTCGAAGTCCCGGTCAAGCTGGACTACGTCGAACGTGTTCGCGAGGCGTTGCGCGAAGCCGAGATCGAGATTCCGTTCCCGCACCTGCAGCTCTTTGTTGATGAGGCAAAAGCGTTTGAGGGTCGGGCGATGCTGGTGCCTTCGACTTCGGATAGTCGTACGTCGTCGACAGATGCATCCGATGCCTCGAGCGCAAAGGGCGATAACGAACCGGACGCAGGCTAGGCGTCCTCGCGAAGCATCCACACCGGCGCGGTTGCAAACCAGATCACCATGCCCACCACCATAAGTGTGGCGTGCTGATCCCA
>JAUIJQ010000438.1 GCA_030431165.1 Rhodothermia bacterium
CATCAACAAGCTGGGTACGTGTCGCTGTCAGGACCAGCGTCGTCGATGACGCAAACGGGTTCGGGTATGCCGGGGTCAGGAGTAGTTCGTCTGCAGTACCCGGCGAAGACTCAACCGCCAACGACGAGACTGCAACGCTCTTGCTCGCCATCAGCTCGGGTGTCGACTTGCCGTTGGTGTCCCAAAGGTCGTACATCGTCTGGCCCCAGTGATTCGTCGTGTTCTCATCACGCAGGAACTCGATGTACTCCTTGCTGGCAGTCTGATAGTACAGCCGCGCTTCGACGGTCGCGGTTGTTCCGGGCAGGTCGTATTCGGTGTCGTCCCAGTACTGTCCGTCGGCATAACTGTAATTCACAGGCGGGGACTGAATTTCTTCGAACGCTGCGTTCGTAAAACCGCGTGGCGGAATTCGGTTGTCGCTGAAGATCTTGTTGTTCAGCACAAAGTGGAACGATGGTCCGGCGGTGATGCCGACAGTTGGTGCAAGCGCATCGTCGATGCCCGGCTTGATCTCGTAGACCTTGGCGCCATCGTCGTGGGTGAGGACGCCCGTGGCGTCGTCGTAAGCTCCCGACTCGTAGATCAGCGCGCCCGATTCGTCGAACGCACGAACGTTAAGCCACATCCGGCGTCCCTCCGGATACCCGGTGGGCAGCTTGTGACCGGTCTCATTTGTGACGCGAACGGAGGCGCGGTAGCCCTCGGCAATTTCGGCCACTTCGAGTTCGAGTGATGCTGCGGATTGCAACATCGCCCGTGCACGGAGTACACCGCGGGCCAACGCGGTGGAATCTGTTTCTCCCGGGAAGACGGATTCGATCAGCGGCGGAATAAACGTATTCCCGCCCGTCATGTCATGCAGCGGCAAGTCGTCGCGGTTGACGGCGTCAGGTTGAACCGCGGCGGCCCCGGTTACATCCCGCATGTGGCAGTCCTGGCAGGTTGACACGTAGTCCTTGTTGCCACCGAACTGCGGCGCGTACACGCCCTCCTCAGAATTGTACGCACTCACCAGCCACTCGCTGTACGTGCGCTCGATCGGAAACATCGTGGACGGGTCGAAGTCCGGCGCCGCTTCGCCAAAGCTGTTAGGCACGTAGTTTCCGGATCCATCTTTCAGGAAGGCCGGATTGGATACGTCGTGGCACGTCCCGCACAGCGCGGCTTCCTGATGGAAAGCCGAGTACAGTTTCGGGTGGCGCGCCGCCGCATCAACAAACGGCCCCCGCTTGGCTGCGGACTCGTCGGCCACGTACATGCCATTCCCGGGGTGTGCCGGGATGTGCGTCAGATTCGCCAGATAGCTCTGATCCTGGGCATAGGTCGAGGCGGTGTAGTCAGCGTCATCCGGATATGGATTTACGCCCATCGGCGTTGGCTTCACCAACTTGTGGCAGAAGTCACACTGCACGCCTTCGCGGTCTTTTTCAGTGAGCGACGAGCCGTCGGCGGGTGTGGAACGCCCTTCGAGCCATCCGCCCGGCGAGTGGCAGCGGATGCAGTAGTCGCCGCTCGCGGGGGCGTCCTGATTGGCGATTGCCAGGGCCGCGTAGAACAGCGGGTCGCGGGCCGCCTGCGCCATCATCGAACCGCGCCAGTTCGCTACCGGCTCGATCTCTTCGTCATATCCGCCGTGGCAGTTCTGACATGCGGATGGTGATTCCAGTATACCCGACTGGTGTGGCTGTGACCCGGGCAGGAAGAAGTCGTCGATCGTAGTGGGGATCGGGGCGAGACGAACGAGGCCGAGCAGGAGCGCTGCCGCGACCAATATCCCGCCAGCGAGTGGCAGGCCTGCTACGTATCTAAAGGTTGTTCGGCTGCGCATGCGACGATTCAAAAGCACGAGACAGTATCAAGAACGGTGCAGATCGAAATACTGGCGCTCCTATGCGTCAATTTACCTATTCGGCAAGTCTGCTTCGTATTCCTATGTTGTTGTCGGGGTTTGTCGCTCTTGATCCGCGCATAATTCGAATTGGTCGTATGAACGGTATAGTCTCCATCACCGTATCCGGTCAGTTTGCCGTCGCCGTTGTCGCGCTGATCGGAGCACTGACGGCTCCGCGTCCTGCGCTTGCACAGACGCCGCAACCCGACTTTGAGGCATGCCTTGCAATCGATACGTCCAGCGGTGCGGGCGTGGCGGAAGAGTACCCGTGTCTGACGGAGCCGGGGACGTTGACCAAGACGGTCTCGTACGACGCCGGCAACAGTAACGGCGACCGCGACGCTTCGACGAGCTACATCTTAACCGTAACCGATGACGGAAGTACACTTACCGCGTCGATAAGTGCCGTGTTCGTCGGGCACATCAGTGGTTCTGCCACGGGGGTCTACGACGCCGATATCGGCGTGTCGATCGACTTCACCGACCCGGGCACGGCCGGTAACGACCCCGAGGACCGAGACTGGCGGGCAGACGCTACGACAAGCGTCGAGGTGACCGGGGCGGTTCTGCAGCGCCATAGCCTGCACAAAGAAGTGGTCCAATTCTCGTTCAACGACGATGCTGGTGATGTCGTCTCAGAGTGTCCGGTTAACCCGATCACCAATCCGCCGCCGCCATGTTTGGGTGTCGCGTACCAACATCAGACCAGTGCGTCGCGGGATGTTCGAGGTTCAATTGAGTTTCGTCTTGACCTGTTTCGCGACTCGGGCGACCCAAACTTTACCAAGAACGCAACGGTCCTGCTGGAGTCGACGATCTCGTACAGCCCCGTGGACATGACACCGACACTTGCCGATGCCGCGGTATCGGGTGGTAGTCCGTTTCTCCCGGGTGATAACCTGGAGGTGACCTGGTCTTCTGCGAACCTCAGTCAGGTACGCCTGCGTTTTACCGAACACGAACGCGGTTCGCAGACGGTGTGGCAGGACCTTGGGCTCAAACCAGCCGCCTTTGGCTCAACCGACTGGGAAATTCCGGATTCCACGCTGTGTTTTCGGTGCCGGATGGTTGTGCAATCCCCGGACGGATCCCTGTCGGATACAACCGAGGCCTTTACCATCAAGGGTTACGATCTCGTGCGGATCGTCGACGACGAACGCTACGAACGTTTCTCGCTGCCATTTGACGCCTGGATGTTCGCAAACGTTGGGGCCGACATGTGGCCAATGGCTTGGTACCAGCAGTTCGACTATGCGACCGGGATGGATCCGGTGTTGAACCGACCTTATCCGGCGAACTGGCAGCAGGCCCCGATAAATGCACAGCCGAGCGACTTTCCTGACTGGCCGTTGTTTGTCGAGACATTCGGGATCGAGCAATCGTACGTACTCGACAGTCTTGGCACACCGGTTGGATATCGGCAAGCCGCTATCAACGAGTGGGTCTCCTGGAAGAGCCAGTGGGGCGGGTCGTGTCTCGGTTTTTCCATCGCCGCGCTACTTGCATTCCGAAGCGATACAACGGCTGCTGCAAGGTATCCAGATCTCGGGCCGTTCGGGATCATCGGAAATCACCCCGTCACCGACGAGCGGCGCCGGGCGATCAATTCACTCTGGCTTGCACAGAACGACGAACGGTATTTCGCCAGCGATAATGCGCTCTTCGACATTGGCGGCCCGGGGTTCCTCACGCAGGTACAGCAGATGCTTCGCAGCGATACTGCTCCGCTCCAGGACGTTACAATTTTCAACGTCGATTCCACCGGTGCGACGCACGGTGGGCATTCCATCGTCACGCGCGGCATC
>JAUIJQ010000439.1 GCA_030431165.1 Rhodothermia bacterium
CGGCGCAACCAGGGCTGTTGTTGAGACGGGGCTGTATCCCGCGACGGCTCAGATCGGACAGACAGGAAAGGTTGTTGCGCCACAGCTTTACGTGGCGCTGGGAATATCCGGCGCGATTCAGCATGTTGCCGGCATGGCCAACAGTAAAGTCATTGTGGCCGTGAACAAAGATCCCGATGCACCCATCTTCAAGTACGCGACCTACGGCATTGTCGGTGACCTGTTCAAGGTTGTGCCGGCTATCGTTGATGCCATAAGGGCTGGCAAAAGCCAGGAGTGATGAGATGGATGATCGGTTTGACTGCATCATTGTCGGTGGGGGGATAGCAGGGCTCAGCGCGGCAATGGTGCTTGCACGCGCCGATGCCAAGTTCCTTCTTGTCGAACGGGGCGAATTCTGTGGCGCGAAAAACGTCTCGGGTGGCGTACTCTGGGGGTACGACCTCGCGCGCCTCGTCCCGAACTACTGGGAGGGCGACGATCCGGGGTACGAACGCTTTGTGAACCATCGGAGGCTCTCGTTCCTCGATGAGTCTTCGGCGTTTTCGATGGACTTCAAGTCCGCGACCTTCGACGAGACACCCTACATGGGCGTCACGGTTCTCCGGGCAAAATTTGATTCGTGGCTCGCGGCACAAGTGCAGAACGTTATCGACGCGGGCACTCATGCCGAAGACTCGATTCTCGCAACAGACATCCTTGTTGATGCACTTGAAAAGGATGGCGACCGCGTCGTAGGCATTCGCACGGGTGACGAGGTCTTCTATGCCGACTGCGTGATTCTCGCAGAGGGGGTGAACAATCTCCTGACCCGGCAAATCGGCATCGAGCCGGCGTACGTTCCAGCGGACCATGTTGCCGTCGGCGTCAAAGAAGTCATTGCGCTCCCGGAGGCAACGCTGCGGGACCGATTCCAGCTATCCGGACTTTCCGGATTGACCAACGAGTTCGTCGGCGCGGCGACGAGTGGCGTTGAGGGTGGCGGGTTCCTCTATACCAATCGAGACTCTGTCTCGGTGGGGCTCGTGCTCGCGATGGCGGACCTGCGCGACAAGAAGCGCAAGCCGTACGATCTGCTGAATGAATTCAAGGCGCATCCCGCGATCGCTGACATGCTCTCCGGCGGTGAGGTACTGGAGTATTCAGCCCACGTAGTCTCTACCGGTGACGTTGCGGCGGTCCCGTCGCGCTTGTACGACAATGGAGTGCTTGTTGCCGGCGAGGCGGCGCATCTCCTGCTGAACTCGGGAAAGGCGATCCAGGGGATGGACTACGCGATGCGCTCGGGTATACTGGCGGCCGGCACCGTACTGTCGGCTCGTGAAGCGGGGGACGCAAGTGCCGATACGCTCGCTGCTTATCAGCAAGCCCTGGACGATTCGTACCTGATGAAAGACCTCCGGAGCTTCAGCGACGCTGTTCAGCTCTTTCACAGCCCGACGATGTATCAGAAAGTGCCGAACATACTGTGCGACTTTGGGCGCGATTTCTTTGGCATCGATAACGAGCCGTCGTCGAAGGCGGCTGACATGCTCAAAGCGTCTGTCAAGAAACACGCCTCGCTTTGGGAAATGGCCAAGCTAGGCTACAAAGCTGCTCGATCACTATGACGACAGGAATGACAATCGCAGAGCGACTAGGGCGCGTCGCGTACCGTAACCAGGGCCGATCAGATGCGAAGGCGCATATCGAGGTGGATACCTCAATATGCAATACGTCGTGCCCCCACAAGTGTACGACATACGTGTGTCCGGCTAACTGCTACACAGTGGATGAAGCCGGACTGGTACACTTCCAGTTTGAGGACTGCATCGAGTGCGGCACGTGTATGTACGCGTGTGACCAGGGTGCCGTCAGTTGGAAGTATCCTGATCCCGAACGCGGTCGTGGCGTAAACTGGCAACTGGGATAATCCGAACAACCTTTGTCCGGCGGACACACATGGCAAGAGCAAAATTCAACGTCGAGGATCCTTTCAAGTTTGAGTCGCTGCTCAGCGAAGAGGATCGGCTGATCATGGAGACGGCGCGTGAGTATGCGCAGACACGGCTCGAGCCGCGTGTCATCGAGGCGAACCATGATGAGGTCTTTCATCGCGAGATTCCCGGCGAAATGGGCGAGTTGGGATTGCTTGGCGCAACGGTCCCGCCTGAGTACGGCGGGGTAGGCGCTAGCTATACCGCGTACGGGTTGATCGCGCGCGAGATGGAACGTGTCGATTCGGGGTATCGCTCGTTCTGCAGCGTGCAGTCGTCGCTCGTGATGTATCCGATCCTTGACTTTGGCACAGAAGAACAGCGGCAGCGCTTCCTGCCGAAATTGGCCACGGGTGAAATGATCGGATGCTTCGGGCTCACCGAACCCGACCATGGATCTGATCCCGGCTCAATGACAACAACAGCGATGCGCACGGATGGCGGCTGGATTCTCAACGGCGCCAAGATGTGGATTACCAATTCGCCGATAGCGGATGTCGCGGTAGTCTGGGCGAAGGCCAAGGAAGATCGGTCGGATGAGGGCACCATTCGCGGCTTCCTTGTCGAAAAGGGGATGGAAGGTTTTTCAGCACCGAAGACACACTACAAGATGTCGCTTCGTGGTTCCATCACAGGAGAGATTGTGCTGGAAGATTGCTTCGTGCCCGACGAAAATGTGTTTCCGGAGATAACCGGTTTGAAGGGTCCATTCTCTTGTCTGAACAATGCGCGATACGGCATTGTATGGGGAGCATTGGGCGCTGCCGAAGACTGCTACAATCGCGCGCGCCGCTATGTCGGTGAGCGAAAGCAGTTTGGCTACCCGCTTGGCGCGATGCAGCTCGTTCAAACGAAGCTCGCGAACATGCTGACGTCCATTGCGCAGATGCAGCTCTTGTCGCATCGCCTCGGGCAGCTCAAAGATGCCGGCGAGGCGGCCCCTGCGATGATCTCCCTCGCCAAACGGAATAACTGTGGGCGCGCTCTGGAAATGGCGCGTGTTGCCCGCGACATGATGGGTGGCAACGGCATTGTCGGCGAGTATCGCGTTGTTCACCACATGATGAACCTGGAGAGCGTCAATACCTACGAGGGCACGTACGACATCCACGGGCTTATTCTGGGCAGGGAGATTACCGGGATCCAGTCATTCGTCCCAAGGGGGAACGACGTTTAGGGACGACACCGTAACTCCTGTGATTCCGGTACGTATCACGTGGGCGCCAATCCGGGGGAACTATGGAAGACATTCTTATTCCGATCGTCGTTTTCAGCTCGCTGTTGCTGTTTCTCAAGATGATGCTGGACTATGCGCGTTTCAAGCACGAGCACAAAGCGGGCGCGCGGTCGGAACGGGGTAGGGAGTCGAACAGTCTGCGCGTCAGCGAACTGGAGGCGCTGGTGCATGACGCCGTAGACGATGCGGTAAGACCGCTTGAGCGTCGGATTCGTCAGCTTGAACGTGCTGCGCGCCGAGGTGGCGATGTCGCCCCGGGCGGGTTGCTCCTCGGTGCGGACCTCGACGCCGAGTTTGACTCAGATCTCGACGACGAGCGCAGCGATGGCTTTCGCAATGAGTTGCGGGACGATGACCGCCGCGTTCGTCAGCCTCGAGTACGCCGGTCCTAGCCTAAGACTGGTCTAAGAAACATGGTTGGTCCAGGAAGCGGTTTCCATCATGCCTGAAGAGATCTTTGTCCTGTCCCTGTTCAGCATCCTC
>JAUIJQ010000440.1 GCA_030431165.1 Rhodothermia bacterium
GGACTTCGAGCACGGTTTTACGCCTACGCAGAACCTGCGTGTAAGGCTGCGCGGCCAGGCGAGTAGCTCAGATCGCCTGAACGTCACCTCGACGGATGTGTCGGGAACGCAGTCGGATGCCCAGACGCTCAGCGCTACAACGTATGACTCCGAGGGAGATCGAATCGGAGGCAACGCCCGTGCGACGTACATGCATCGGTTCGGTGCCTCGCAGCGGAACATGGTCGCCGAAGTACGTGCCGACCTGAACGACAATGAAACCAACGCGGATTTTGAGTCGCTGACCGAGTATTTCACGGGTGGAAACCTGCTGACGAGCGAAGAGCTTTCGCAGCTACAGTCCAACTTGTCGTCTGACCTCGAGCTTCGTGCGCAGCTTTCTTACACACAGCCGCTAAGCGGTGCCCGGTTCCTGGAGTTGCGTGCAGAGCGCCGTCAGTCGTATGAGGACCAG
This sequence comes from Rhodothermia bacterium, assembly GCA_030431165.1. Classification (GTDB taxonomy): domain Bacteria; phylum Bacteroidota; class Rhodothermia; order Rhodothermales; family JABDKH01; genus JANQRN01. Next base: position 455 of record JAUIJQ010000440.1, read on the forward strand.
ACGCAGAACGTGTTTGATCGCGTCGCCGGGGCGCTCGTGTTCAACGATTCGCTGAGCTCGGGCTATGATCGTACCTATTCGTACAACCAGGGCCGCGTGATGCTTCGTTGGGATTACGAAGACACCGACATGTCGATTGGCGCGTCAGTCCAGCAGTCCAACCTCGATGGCGAAATCAGCGACTTTGGCGTCCCTGTTGAAAAGTCGTACGTGCACGTGCTGCCGTCGGCGTACCTGCGGTCTGATCTTGGTCGCGGCCGAAACCTCTGGGTGCGTTACAACGCCGGAACGCGTGAGCCGACGATTCAGGAACTGCAGCCCATCGTGGACAACACAGACCCGCTGAACGTGTTTGTTGGAAATCCGGATCTGAATCCGGAATACACGCACAGCCTCTCCAGCGATTTCCGGTGGTTCGACCAGTTTACGTTCATGAGCGTTTTTGCATCGGTTCGTGCGTCATACTCGACGAATCAGATCGTGCGGTCGCGCGTGGTCGATGAGCAGTTCCGACAAACGATCACACCGGTCAACGTCGATGGTGACTGGTCGCTGCGTGGCAACACCTCCTTTGGCTCACCGATTCGTCCGCTGGGCATCCAGTTCAACATCTCGAACTCAGCGACCTACGGATTCAGCACTGAGTTTGTCAACGGTACCGAGAACGACACGAAGACGCTGCGCGACGCCGTGAGACTCTCTGTTGACAACAGGAACAAGCAATATGTCGACGTGACTGTTGGTTCAACGTTCACGTTCAACGTCAACCGATACTCGCTGAATACGGAGCTGAATCAGTCCTACCTGAACAAGACGTTCTTTGGCGACATCGCGGTCACGCCGACACCGGCCTGGCGCATCTCCACCGGCGTTGATGCGACGCTGTATTCAGACCAGGTGTTCGGGTCAGCCGACGACGTTGTCATGTGGAATGCGGAAGTATCCCGGTCGCTGATGCAGAACAACCGTGCGCAGATTGTGATTCAGGCGCGCGACCTGCTCAATCAGAGCAAGGGCATCGACTACACGAACTCAGCCGGATTTGTGCGTGAGGAGTCGGTTCGCTCGGTAGGTCGCTACGTGTTGCTGAAGTTCGTTTACAACCTGTCGGCCAACGGCGGTGGTGGTCGCGGCTTTGGCCGTCCGCGCTTCTAGAGTGTAAGCCATCCGGGGCCCGCAGCGCGCGGGCCCCGTGTTCGGCTCCCGTATGCGCCGTAGTTTCTGCGTGCAACGCCCGTTCGGGAAGCCGCCGCATGAAGCACGTCCTCTTTGTCACGTACTATTTTCCACCGTCTGGTGGGCCGGGCGTCCAGCGGAGTCTGAAGTTCGTCAAGTACCTGCCTGATTTTGGCTGGCAGCCGCACGTCTTGACGGTTGATCCGGATGACGCGGCCTTCCCCGACGTTGATCCACAGCTCGAAGCGGAAGTTGCGCCGACGCTCCACGTCGAAAGGACCGCCGCCTGGGACCCGTACGCGCTCTATGCAAGGATGCTCGGGTCAAAGAAAGAGGATGTCGTGTCGGTTGGCTTCCTCGGGGAGGCAGAGATGAACCGACGCCAGCGAATTGCCCGTTGGGTGCGCGGCAATGTGTTTTTGCCGGATGCCCGTGTTGGGTGGGTACCCTATGCTATTCGGCGGGGCAAGCAGATGATGCGGGGGCAGGCCTTTGATGCCATTGTTACCACCGGCCCACCACATTCAGCGCACCTCGTCGGACGCAGGCTGAGTAGCCAGGCCGGCACGCCGTGGGTCGTTGACTTTCGCGACCCGTGGACCGGTATCGATTACGCCTCAGATCTCCCGATGTCCGCGCCTGCAAAACGAATGGACGCGTGGCTGGAGGGGCGCGTGCTGCGCCAGGCAGACGCGTGCGCGGTTGTCAGCACGTCGATGGCCCGCACACTTCGGTCCCGGTACTCGTTGCCTGTCGAGGTGATCGAAAATGGTTTTGATCCCGCAGATTTCCGTGGCGACGTTTCACCCGCCAGCGACAAATTTGTGATAGCACATGTCGGGAATCTTAACGCCGCCCGAAACCCGATTGCACTCTGGGACGCGCTCCGGAATACACTCAAGGATGCACCGCAGAATGGGTCGCAGTCGGCGTCCGGATCGGGTGGACTCAACGGGCTTTCGATACAGCTCACCGGAAACGTTGAGCCGGCGGTCCTGGCGACGGCGCGCGATCGTGGACTCGAATCGGTAATCGAGGTGCTCCCGTACGTGCCGCACGAGCAGGCCGTTGAGCGGATGCGCCGGGCAAACATGCTGCTCCTCTGTATCAACAACGTTGAAGGCGCAGAGGGTATCGTCACAGGGAAGCTGTACGAGTATCTCGCGTCGGGCAGACCGGTACTCGGAATTGGTCCGCCGAATGGGGACGCGGCTCAGATTATCGAAGGCGCCGGCGCCGGCGCCATGTACGACTTCAATGACGCTGCCGGTGTCGCGAACTTCGTTGCGGATGCATTTGCGAAGTGGAAATCCGGCTTGATGCCGGCGGGCGCGACGCCGGGCGACGCCGCACGCTACAGTCGACGAGAGTTGACCGGCCGACTCGCTTCACTGCTTGACAGCCTTGTGAACACGGCGGACGCACCCGGCCGCGAGGGCGTGCAGCCATGATGGTTACGACTATCGTCGGGGCGCGTCCTCAGTTTGTCAAAGCCGCCGCCGTGAGCCGCGAGCTGGCTGCAGCCGGAATCACCGAGACGATCGTCCATACGGGGCAACACTACGATCCCGGCATGAGTCGCGTCTTCTTTGATGAGCTCAATATTCCGGAGCCAACGGTTAACCTGGCAGTTGGCTCAGCAACGCAGGCGGTTCAGACGGGATCGATCATGGTCGCGCTTGAGCAGTTTATAGTTGAACGGCCGAGGCCCCGCGTCGTGCTGGTTTACGGTGACACAAACAGCACGCTGGCCGCCGCGCTCGTCGCTGCGAAGCTGAATATTCCAGTTGCTCACGTCGAGGCGGGACTCAGATCGTTCAATCGTCTGATGCCCGAAGAGATCAATCGCATCGTTACCGACCGCTTGTCGGCCCTACTGTTTTGTCCGACGCCCACGTCGGTTGAGAACCTGTCCAGCGAGGGGATGACGACCGGCGTGCACCTGACGGGCGACGTGATGCTCGATGCCACGCGCATGTTTGCCGACGCAGCCGCGTCAAAACTGGATTCCTTGTCGGTGTGCGGCCATCCGCCAGAGACATACTGTGTCGCAACCGTG
>JAUIJQ010000441.1 GCA_030431165.1 Rhodothermia bacterium
CGTGTTGACGCCGCAGACGTCAGTGCACATGAGTTTGCGGCGCTGTGCGATAGCGTGGCGGCGTGCTCGCGTGACAAGGATGCGCTCTTTAGCGATCCACGCACGCGAAGACTCGTCCTGCTGATGCCGGAATCGTCAGCCGACCAGGCACAGGCTCTGTTCGCATCGGTAAAGGCACGTCTGAAACAGGAAGGCGTTGGTCAGGGCGGCTCGCTGCTGAGCAAGGTATCTGCCATCGTTGTACCCAACGGCAACCCGTTCGAAAACGCGGAGTCGTTCCTCGGCTACGTACTCGACAGCGAATAGCTGTCCGTTGCCCCCTATCGGTACGTCCGATCACCAAGGGCTGAAACGACCTCATCGAGCGCCATGGGGCCGCCGGCATAGAGAATCGGCTCGGCGAACCGGGCACCTGCCGGATAGCCGTAGGTACGCGCCCTGGACGACACCCACTCAAGGAAGTCAGGGTTGGAAACGTACGTCTCGGGTTCGTCTGAGTCGTCTTTGTAGTCCGGGACGTGGAACTGCGACTTGTACGCGAGCAGTGCTTTCATTCGCTGATCCCAGACATCGGTCACGTCGACTACAAACGATGGTTCAAATGGAACTGACTGCATGTAGTGTAGGATATGCTGGGGTCGCCACGGCTCCTGTCGACTACCACCGTCGGATGTTTCGATGCGAACGAGTCCGGAGTAGAAGGCCGCGTCTTTGCCGAGCCTTGCCGCAGCACAGTGGTCGGGGTGGCGACACACGGGCGCGTTGAGCAGCAGGATGCGTGGCCTGTACCGGCGAAGCACGCGAATAAACCGGAGTTGATTCGGGCGGCTGTTCTCGATTCCACCGTCAGGCAGACCCAGGTTTTCCCGAATGCTTACGCCAAGAATCTCGGCTGCGGCGGCAGCCTCACGTTTGCGCGCATCGACGCTTCCACGAGTGCCCAGCTCACCCCAGGTAAGGTCAAGCAGACCTACCCGGTGTCCGGCCTTTACTGCTTTGCAGACAACGCCGCCGGCACACAACTCAACGTCATCGGGATGCGCACCAACCGCCAGGATATCGAGGTGATCCATCAGACTAATGGTCTTTGTGAGACATCTTGCCGCCGTTGGATGTCGGCCACACGGCAGGCATCATCCTACAACGATGTTGACGATCCGGCCGGGCACGTAGATCTCCTTGCGAATTGTCTTCCCCTCAACGTAGCGCGCTACGTTGTCCTCCTCCTTGGCGTGCGCGATGATCGCGTCTTTCGACTCCGACGCGCCGACTGTTATCGTACCGCGGACTTTTCCGTTGACCTGCACGGCGATTGTGATGCTGTCTTCGCGTAAGTGCTCCTCGTCGGCTTCGGGCCACGCAGCATATGCGAGGGTTCCCACGCTACCGATACGCTCCCACAATTCCTCCGCGAGGTGAGGAGCCAGTGGCGCAAGTAGCTGAAGAAACGGCTCCGCGATGTCGCGCGGAATACTATCCTGCGATACAAGGCTGCTGTTGAACTCGATCAGTGCCGCGATTGCTGTGTTGAAGCTCAGTCGTTCAAAGTCGGTCGTGACCCGATCAATTGTCTTGTGCAATCGACGCAGGCTATCGGTATCGGCGGATGCCTCATCCAGACGAACCTGCCCTTCGTCATCAACAAAATTCCTCCAAACGCGGCGCAGGAATCGGTGAACACCGATGATATCACGCGTATTCCAGGGCTTCGACTGCTCGATCGGGCCGAGGTACATCTCGTAGAGACGCAACGTGTCGCAACCGTACTCGGCTCGGATGTCATCCGGGTTAACGGCGTTCTTCAGGCTCTTGCCCATCTTGCCGTATTCCTGTGAGACGGGTTTTCCTTCGTACTCGTAGTGCCTGCCGGGCTGGTCCTGCACCTCAGAAGCGGCGCTTCCGTCCTGATCGGTGACTGCCTCGGCATCAACGACGATGCCCCGCTCATCGCGATACGCGTACGCCTGGATCATGCCCTGATTGACCAGCCTGTGAAAGGGCTCACGGGAGCTGACGTAGCCCAGGTCAAACAGCACCTTGTGCCAGAATCGAGCATACAGAAGGTGTAAGACGGCGTGTTCCGCACCACCCACGTACAGATCGACACCGTTGCCCATCCAATACGCTTCGAGTTCCGGGTCAACGAGCCGTTCGTCGTTCTTCGGATCGATGTACCGAAGGTAATACCAACACGAACCAGCCCACTGCGGCATGGTGTTCAGCTCGCGGCGGAAGCGCGTGCCATCAAGCTCGACGTATTTCCATTCATCGCCCGCGCGACCAAGCGGCGGCTGCGGCGGTGCATCGGGATCGTCTGACGCCGTTGGCTTGAAGTCATCCATCTCGGGCAGACGCACGGGCAACTCCGATTCGTTCAGTGCCCGTATCTCGCCGTCCGGGCCATGCAGGATCGGAAACGGCTCTCCCCAATAACGCTGACGACTAAAAAGCCAGTCCCTGAGCTTGTACTGCACCTCAGCACGCCCGAGGCCTCGCGACTGCAACCAGGTCGTGATCTTTGCCTTGGCTTCGACGGTAGGCAGTCCGTCGATGCCCGCGTCGCCCGGCGAATTCATCGCGGTGCCCGTGCCGGTGAATGGCTGCTCCGTCCCCGAAGCGTCGTGTCTGTAGCTGTCGAGTGTTAACCCGTTCTCGTTCAACCACGACACGGGCGGCTCTACGACAGGTCGTATCGGCAGTCCAAACTGTTGTGCGAATGCATAATCCCGCGTGTCATGCGCCGGCACGGCCATGATGGCACCGGTACCGTAGCCCATCAGCACATAGTCTGCGATCCAGATAGGAATGCGTTCGTCGTTTACCGGATTGATCGCGTACGCGCCTGTCGGGACGCCCGTCTTTACTTTTTCCTCAACGGCGCGATCTACGTCCGATCGCCGGGCAGCCTCGGTACGATATGCGGCAACGGCGTCGCGTTGCTCGGGAGCCGTGATCGAATCAACAAGCGGGTGCTCTGGTGCCAGTACCATGTACGTTGCACCAAACAGCGTATCAGGGCGTGTCGTGTAGACCTCGATGTGATCGTCGCTCTCGGCGATGGCAAATGTCGCCCTGGCTCCGGTACTTCGACCGATCCAGTTTCGCTGCATCGTCTTGACCGCTTCGGGCCAGTCAAGATCTTCCAGGTCGTGCTCGAGGCGATCGGCGTATGCGGTAATCCGCAGCATCCACTGACGAAGTGGCCTGCGGAACACGGGGAAGTTTCCGCGCTCACTGCGACCATCGTTTGTGACCTCCTCGTTTGCCAGAACCGTCCCCAGGCCGGGGCACCAGTTCACGGCGACCTCCGCGAGATACGCAAGGCGAATGTTCGCGAGCGCGGCTTCACGCTCGCTCTTACCAGCGGCCGACCAGCCAATGGAGTCCGGTCCCGCCCGCCGGGTGAGTTGGCCGTCGCCAGAAATAAAACGCTCTTCTCGATCGAGCTCGCCAGTCAAATCCGCAATCGGACGTGCGGCCCCTGCCTCCGGGTCGAAGTATGACTCGTAGAGCTTGAGAAAAATCCACTGGGTCCATCGAACGTAGTCCGGATCAGTGGTCGCAAGCACGCGATCCCAGTCATAGCTCAAGCCGAGGCGTTTGAGCTGCCCGAGCATGTTCTGGATGTTCCGCTCCGTCGTGATCCGCGGATGTACGCCGTGCTCGACCGCAAACTGCTCGGCCGGAA
>JAUIJQ010000442.1 GCA_030431165.1 Rhodothermia bacterium
ACGCGCGGCGCGTCTCCGTGGTCGGCGAGTTCAACGCCTGGGACGGCCGGCGCCACCCGATGCGGCTGCGCCACAGAATCGGCGTCTGGGAACTGTTCGTGCCGGGTGTGGCCGTCGGCGCGCACTTCTAATCGGCCGTCCTGCCTCAATAACCACCTTGACAGAGCGCTTTGGCAGCCTTATTTCTAATGGCTCGCACCTTTTAGTTTTCGCATGCCCATCCGAAAAAGGCCCTGAAGCGCATGAACAGCCAGGCGGCGACCGCAGTTCGCCTTCTAACAATCACCGCAATCCTGGCAGTATTCGGGTGCGACTCCGTCGGAAATGAATTTGGCGATCAGCCGCCTCGGCGCTTCAATACAGAGCAGCCGGATTCCCGCCTGAAGCTTCGTCGTACCCGTGTCCCGCTCGCCGATCTTGTTGCGGCGGCACCCATGATTGAAATGAACCCGTCTGGTCGCGCGCCCATGTCGGCTCGGCTGGTAGTTCAGACGTCATCACCAACAACTGTCGTTGCCGGCGCGAGTTGCGGGTCACCGTACGTAGTCGCACCAGCTGCGGCGAACTTGGTGCACGACGTGCACGTCGTCGGATTGTGCGTCGGTGACTCCACGATTGACTTCACCATCATCGATGACCAGGGACAGTACGCCGAGGGCTCACTCCCCGCCTCGGTTGCGCCGCCACCGGAGTTCTTTCCAAATATCGTTGTACGATCGTCGGAGCCCGGCGCAATGGAGCCGGGGTGGACGCTGAGTGAGTTCACGCTTGCCAACAACGGCGTTTTTAACACCTACCCATTGGCATTCGACGACACGGGCGTGGTGCGTTGGTACCTGGATCTGTCGGAGAAAGGCGGAATTCTTTCGCCGGTCCACATCCTCGCAAACGGCAACCTGCTCATACCCTTTGGCCACACGTTGTCTGAGTATGACTGGCTTGGGAATGAGGTCAATGCGTGGTCGATCCCCTCACACTGGCAGCATCACGATGTCACAGAAATGCCCAACGGCAATTTTCTTGTGGCGGTGGATGTATCGGGACGCGATACGGTTGAAGATCATCTGATCGAACTCGACAGGGCAACGGGACAGATTGTCACGGAGTGGGATCTGCGTCAAATACTCGACGTCGACCGGCGCTCGTTTGGCGGATCCGATTATGACTGGTTCCACATGAACTCAGTGTGGTACTCGCAGTCAGATGACACGATAATTCTGTCGGGTCGCAACCAGGGCGTCGTCAAGGTGTCGCGTCAGAACGAACTCGTTTGGATTCTGGCCCCACATCGCGGATGGGGTCCAGCCGGCATGGACGGAAACGGCGAAGACACCAGCCTCAAGTTGCTCACGGCCGTTGACAACGCAGGCAACCCGCTGTCGCCGGGCGTTCAGGATGGGGGTACGCTGTCCCCGCAGTTTGACTGGCCGTGGGGACAACACGCCGCAATGATCCTTCCCAACGGCAACCTGTTCCTTTTTGACAACGGCATCAATCGTCGATTCTCTAACTCACCTACGCCGTACAGTAGGGGCGTCGAGTACGAAATCGACGAAGCATCCGGCACGGTCCGGCAAGTCTGGACCTATGGAGAGGAGCGCGGACCTGACTTCTTCTCCGCGATCATCAGTGACGTGGACTATCTAAGCGCCACATCAAACCGACTCATCATGCCGGGCATCGTCACAACCGGCGCCTACCCGAGTGCCTGGGTTACGGAAGTAACGCCGGGCGGGCACGTCGTCTTTGACGCCCAGCTTCAATTCAAGAACCGCTACTCAACGGGCGAGATCACCTGGGGAAACTTTGACCTGGTGTACCGCTCGGAACGCGTCATTCCCGGCGTCGGCCCATAGCTCAAGGGTTGACTACTCGTCGCCGAACCCGAACCAACCTGCTGAGTCTGAAGTGCACTCCGCCATCGGGCGCGTGTCAGCCGGCACATCGAGATCCTGCCTGAGCCGATCAAGTTCGGTCGTCAATTCGGTGACAATCGACTGCATTGCCGGGTCTGCGTAGCGGTTGTTCACTTCGTCGGGATCAACGTCCAGATCAAACAACTCCCACTCGTCGATCTCATAGTAGTAGATCAACTTGTAGCGGTCGGTGCGAACGCCGTAGTGCCGCTGCACGCAATGCGAACCGGGGTATTCGTAGTAGTGGTAGTAGAAACTCTCCCGAAACGCATCTTCACCCTCTTCGCCCAGGAGGACCGGCATCATGCTTTTGCCATGGAGGTCGGGCGGTTGCGGTGCCCCGGCGAGATCCAGGAAGGTCGATGCCAGGTCAACGTTTGATGTCATCGCGGCTGATACCGAACCATCCGGAATGTGTCCGGGCCACCGTGCAACAAATGGCGCGCGCAACGACGGTTCGAACATCCAGCGCTTGTCGTACCAGCCGTGCTCGCCGAGATACCAACCTTGGTCGGACGAATAGATCACGATCGTATTCTCGGCGAGGCCGGTTTCTTCCAGGTAGTCGAGGATTCGGCCGATGTTCTCGTCCATCGACGCTACGGTGCGGAGGTAGTCTTTGACATAACGCTGGTACTTCCAGTCAACGAGCGCTTCGTCATCCATATCTCCGCGCTCCAGAGCATCACGAAGCGCCTCGTTCCTCGGTCCGTATGCGGCGTCCCAGCGCGCCTGTTGCTCCTCGTTCAGGTTGCCGGGGCCGGCTTCGATCTTCAGGTCGCGCGCGACGAGGTTGGTCGCGACGCGCATGTTTGCTGCAGCCGCAGCGGAGGACCGTGTGTCGTAGTTGTCGCGAAAGGTCGACGGCTGCGGTAGTGTCTCGTCGTCGAATAACGCAAGCTGGTCGGGCCCCGGGTCCCATGGCCGGTGCGGCGCTTTGTGCTGCACCATAGCCAGAAACGGTTTGCCCGAGTCGCGGTCCTGCCGCAACCAGTCGAGCGCCATGTCGGTGACGATATCTGTCGTATATCCCTCGTGACTGACCGTGTCGACACCGTTCAGAATCATGCGCGGATTGTAGTACGGGCCCTGACCAATCAACACGTTTGAGTAGTCGAATCCGGTGGGCACACTTCGAAGGTGCCACTTTCCGATCATGGCCGTCTGGTAGCCGGCCTGCTGTAGCAACTTCGGGAACGTCTGCTGATTTCCGTCGAACGTCTCGAAGTTCGTTAGCTGGCCATTTTCGTGGCTGTACTTTCCGGTGAGGATCGTCGCACGGCTTGGTGCACATATCGAGTTTGTAACGAGGTACCGATCAAGGCGGATACCCTCGCGTGCTATCCGATCAATGTGCGGTGTGTTGTTGAGAACAGACCCGTACGCACTGATTGCGGCGCTACTGTGATCATCCGAAAAAATGAACAGGATGTTTGGGCGATCGTCGGGTGCCTCGCATCCCTGCACAACAACGAGAGCGGTGAGGAAGACGGCGAGCCAGGTGGCGTTGTTGCGAAACGTCATGATTTGGTTCGTCAGGGGCAAGTGTCACGTGAGGATGCCGTCGACCACGGATCCGTGTACGTCGGTCAATCGGTAGCGGCGGCCCTGGTGTCGGTACGTCAACCGTTCGTGATCGATACCGAGCAAATGCAGGATAGTCGCCTGCAGGTCGTGAACGTGAACGGGATCGCGGACTATGTTGTATCCATACTCGTCGGTTTCGCCATACACGGTACCCG
>JAUIJQ010000443.1 GCA_030431165.1 Rhodothermia bacterium
AGGGTCTACCGCAGATGGCAATTGCGCGGCCAAACTTCTCCTGGCGTCGTCAGGAAGGCGGCGACGAGGCGATACGCGTAACCATTCGCGGCGAAAGCAGCGAGCGCCTGGCTGACATCGCAGATCAGCTCGCGGCGGTCCTCGACCGTGTACCCGGCTTCAAGAACGCCATGTCGGAGGCCCAGCGCGGCCGCAATGAAGTGCACATCTCGGTTGACAGAAGCCGGGTGCGACAGTACGGCCTGAGCACCGAGGCTGTCGCCCAAACCGTCAGCGCGGCCATGCGCGGACGCAACCTGCGGCGCTTCCACACCAAAGACGGCGAGGTCGAGATGCGCCTCCAGTTTCAGGATGCCGACAAACAGCGCGTCGACGACCTTGCCAACCTACGGATTGAGCGGCCTGATGGTCCGCCGATGCGGCTTGCGGCGCTTGCCGACTTGCGCATGACCACCGGTCCCCGCGGCATCTACCGCGAGAACCGCGCCACCATGATCGGTGTGCACGCAAAGCTCGATGGGATCGAGCCCGATGTTGCACGTGAACGACTCGTTGACTTGCTGAACAGCTATGACTTCCCGACCGGGTATTCGTGGGCGTTCGGGCAGCGATTCAACGACGAGCAGGAATCCCGCAACATCATGCTTCGCAACATGCTGCTTGCATTGCTGCTCATCTATCTCGTGATGGCCGGATTATTCGAATCGCTCATCCATCCCGCGGCTATCTGGCTCTCCATCGCGTTTGCCATTGTCGGCGTGTACTGGTTCTTCCTGATTACCGACACGGCCATGTCGCTGATGGCCATGATCGGAATGCTTGTCCTCATCGGCGTTGTTGTGAACAACGGGATTGTGCTGGTTGACCACATCAACCACCTGCGTTCAAAGGGACTGGTCAGAGAGAAGGCTGTCGTTGCGGCCGGGAAAGAACGTTTCCGACCGATCATCATGACCGCAGGCACAACCATCCTCGGGTTGATCCCGCTGTGCATCGGCAAAACGCTTATCGGCGGCGGGGGCCCGCCCTACTACCCGATGGCACGTGCCATTGTGGGTGGCCTCGCGTTCTCGACGGTTGTGACGCTCGTGATTCTCCCGACGATCTATATTGCCCTGGATAACCTGCGCTACTGGGGACGCAACGTCACCCGGTATGCATCATCCGGAGTACGTGATCAAACAGAATGACAACCGTTTCGGATTCAGTCCACGAGGCTGCTGAGGTTTTGCGTCGCGGCGGCCTCGTTGCCTTCCCGACGGAGACCGTGTACGGACTGGGCGCTGACGCCTTTGACGCGGCTGCCGTCGAGCGGATTTTTGCGGCGAAGGGCCGCCCATCCGACAATCCCACGATTGTCCACCTGGCTAGTGCCGACCAGCTTGCACGTGTTGCGGCGCGCGTCCCTGCAACTGCTGCGGCGCTGCTCGAAGCGTTTGCGCCGGGCCCGATAACGGTTGTTGTGCCGAAGCATCCCGACTTGCCATCAGTCGTAACGGCCGGACTCGAAACCGTCGCCGTGCGCATCCCGGCCCATCCTGTTTCGAACGCGTTGCTTGCGTCATTTGGCCGGCCGGTTGCGGCGCCATCCGCAAACCGTTCGGGACGGCCCAGTCCAACAGATTGGCAGGCCACATTTGTGGAACTGGACGGGCGGGTCGATATGATTCTGCGCGGTGCGCCGAGCATGGTCGGATTGGAATCGACGGTTGTCTACTGCGCCGAAGATGAGCCGGTGATACTGCGCCCCGGTGCCGTCCCGGCCGCGGCTATCGCTGAGGTGCTGGGGCTACCGGTTTCAGCCATCGAGCACGGGCCGGGGGCTGCGGCAGCAGATAGTGTTGCCGCTCACAGCCCCGGAACGCGCCATCGGCACTACGCCCCCGCCGCACGCGTGCAGATCGTTCAGCGGCGCGGCGAACAAGAAGACACACAGATGAGTAGCGGGACCATCCCAACGGGCCAACGCGCACTTGATTGCGGGTACATTGGTTTGGAAGCGCCGAGCCCAGGCATCCGGTTTCGATTGTCGATGCAGTGCCCTTCGCCTGAGGCCTACGCTCGTGAGCTCTACGGTTTCTTTCGCACCTGCGAAGACGCGCACATCAGTACGATCTACTGCGAATCGGTGGCCGAAGACGGGATCGGAGCGGCAATCATGGACCGCCTTCGACGAGCCGCCGCGGCTACGTCAGCGGAGTGAATCCGGATAGCCGCGCGTTGCCGTGATTGTCTGAGAAAGGAGTGACGGCACAAGGCCGACGACGCGCGTGCCTGCGTTTGCAAGCCGCGGCGAAGTGAGCAATCTGTGGGCCATCCGACCAATCTGCATACGTCGGCGAAATCCGTCTTGCCAAGCCGCTGCATATGAGTTGCGGATGTCCGGCATCGTGGTTGTACCGTTGAACCACTCCTCGAGTCGTCGCGCAAGATGGATACCCGACATGAGCGCCATCGACATGCCATCACCACAGACCGGCGCAATCATACCCGCGGCGTCGCCAACAAGCAGGATGTCACCAGCAAATGGTGAGAGTGCATCAAAGCGCAACTGACTTACCGAAAGCGGTCGATCAAATACGGCAGACATCTCGGCGAACCGACCAGCGAGCGTACGATTTGGGGCAAATGCCCGATCAACACCTTCTTTGAGCGTTTGTGTGTTCAGAATCCAGCAGGCATTCAACACGCCTCCCTCAACATGGGACATGCCACAGTACCCGCCGGGAAAAGCGTGCATCTCGATACAATCGCCGACATCGACGCCTGTATAGTGCCCTTTGAACGCCACCCAGTCAGAAGTCTGGAGGACTTCCGGACGCAGCATCCGGTCGAGCTTTGATCGGCGACCCCACGCGCCGACAACAATCGCCGCCTCGATCTCAACGACTGCGTCATCACTGGTCCCGGCGGTCGCGTCGACCGGGCGCGCCGTCAGTACAAAGCCGTCATCCACACTGCCGGCAATTGCGTCTACCTCATGCGACAAGAGTAGCGCAGCGCCGGCGCCTTCTGCACCACGAACAAGTTCGTCGTCAAGTACAAACCGCGAAACGCCGAGTGCCTCCTCGGGCAGGTCTACGGTTACGCCCCTTCCGGAGGCAGTAGTCAACGCAAACCGTCGTATTGAAACGCCGCCCTTCGCGCTGATTCTATCGAATACCGATAGCTGCTTGAGCAGCGGTATCGACTCACTGGACAGAAATTCGCCGCACAGCTTGTGTCGTGGAAACGCACTGCGGTCAATCAGGCACACCTCGTAGCCGGCCCGACACAAGGTTAGCGCAGCGGCAGATCCGGCCGGACCCGCACCTACAACGGCGACATCGTATCTCCGCCGTGCGGTCACGATTCACCGCGCCGGATGGTCGGCTCACCGATGAGGCTCCACCTGAACAACGGATGCCACCGTTCGCGCGCGGGTAATCCGGCCGCGGCGGCGGCAGCGCGCAGTTCACCGCGGACAAATCCTTTCCTGACCGACAGCGGAGCATCAAAGCGAATCATGGGCCCGAATCCGAAGACGACCGTCAGGACCCGAATTGCGATGAGCGCAATCCAGTTTCGATGAAGGTCTGCCACGACCACGCGGTGCCGAGCGACGCGGCCCATCTCGGCAAGGACGCGCGTTACCTCAGACT
>JAUIJQ010000444.1 GCA_030431165.1 Rhodothermia bacterium
AATTCCGAATAATGCTTCGACGCGGGTAATCCGCGAGGATCCGCATCGCCGTGGAATGCTCTACGCGGGTACCGACGCCGGCCTCTACGTCTCGTTTGACGACGGAAACTCCTGGCACGCGTTTCAACAGAACCTGCCGGTAACCCCGATCACCGACATCAAGATTCATCGCAAAGATCTGGTGTTAGCAACGATGGGACGGGGCTTCTGGATACTCGATGACCTGAGCAGCCTGCATCAGGAACTGGAGCGGATTGTCGGATGGGTCTCGCCGGCTGCACCAGGTCGCCAGCGGGGCGGGGCACAGCCTCCAGAGGCAGTTGACGATCGAGGCGTGGTCTTCTTTGCACCACGCGAGACGTACCGCTATCGCTATGGCTTCGGCAGCGAACTGGGCACGGGACTGCCGCAGCCTGACTACGAGCGCCCGGGCGTGGTCTTCGACTATGTCTTGCCTCCGGCCGCCTTGTCGGATTCAGCCAACACGGTGGTGCGGCTTCAGATCCTCGACCAGGACAACCAGGTTGTCAGAGCGCTGACAACCGAAAAGGCAGGCTCGGCGTCCCGCGGTGCAGGCGCGACACCGAACAACGATCGCGACATGGCGACCAATCAGATCCCGTATGTCACGTCGGGACAGCTCACGATGCGCGACGGCCTCAACCGGTTCAGGTGGGACATGCGCCGCACAGGACCCTGGCACGAATCCGAATCGCGTCGATGGTCGGGGGGCGTGACGGCAGCGCCGGGTTCGTACATCGCGGAGATGACCGTTGAGTGGGATCCGGAAGAAGGAATGCGACGCACAAGCACGGTCCGTCAGTATTTCGACCTGCTGGTGGACCCGCGCGTTCGGGCTGCCGGCGTTTCTGATGACGACATCAACGCTCAGATCGCGCTGGCGGATGAGGCCACCGGCCTGATCTCAGATGCCCGCCGACTGTTTGCTGATGTCGAAAAGGCACTGGAACAAGCGAAGAAAGATGCATCTGGTGATCGGGCGACGCGCGAAGCGCTTCAGGCTGTATTCGATGCGCTCGAAACGGCTGACGGCCGCTATCCGCAGCCGATGCTCCTCTCGCAGATTTCGTACGTATACGGAATGCTCGACCGAGCCGATCAGCGACCGGGCAGAGACATGTACGATCGCCTGCGTGTCTTGCGCGGAGAGTTGGACGCGCTCGCAGACGAGTTCGAGCGCATCACTGCGGCTGAGGACGATCAGTAGACCAAAAACAGGTCGTGGTCAGGCCAATCCGGTATCGCGAGGATCTGATCAATGAAGTCAGTAAATGGACGATCTGTGTTGCCGTTGAAGAGCAACACAATGATGCGTCCGTCATCCCTGATGCTGAGGATGCTGTTGGATCCCTCGAGCAAGCCGCTGTGATTGATGCCGTCATCGTCGAGCACCCATCCGGCCCCGTAAACGCCGGAATCTGAATGATCCGCAATCATGTAGTCGTGTGATTCAGTCGAGACGAGGACGCCGTCCCGGAAGGCTCGGCCAAAGCGCGCCAGGTCGACGGCGGATCCGATCCAGCCGCCGCTTGCCTCGGTGAGGCGAAGGTTGAACCGCCCTCCATACTGGCGCGGCAGCACACCAGGTTCTTCATCGAATACCGACTGGTCGGCTCCCGCATACTGATACACCACCTCTCCCGGCTGCCGGTCGCGCTCGAGTGTCCCCCCAACCCGCAGCGACGTCGCACCGATTGGCGCAAGAACCGTACTGCGAACGTGCTCTTCGAAAGGCATGCCCGTCACCGCTTCAATCACCTCGCCGAGGACGAGATAGTTCACGTTGTTGTACGTGTACCGCGTACCGGGCGCGTAGTGCAGCGGACGAGAAAAAACCCACTGCGCGAATGCCGTACGCGAGGGTGGGCTCGGCACACCCATTTCGTCTGCGATAGTTCGCAAGATGAACAGTGGATTCGGATCAACGCTGCGATCCCAGCCTCCTCGGTGCTCGAGCAACATGTTCAGTTCAATTTGGGCAGCGCGCGGATCTGCTGGTCCGCCGTCAGGGATTAGCGACGGCGCAACCTCGATGAGCTTGTCATCGAGACTCAGCAGTCCCTCATCTACAAGGCGGAGCAGCGTGACCGCGGTGAGCGGCTTGCTGATACTCGCAATGCGAAACAGGCTGCCGGGCTCCACAGGATCATCGTTTGGCAACCCCGACAGACCGTACCCGCGCGCCATGACAAGGCGGCCGTCTTCGACCAACGCGACCGACATTCCCGTTGGCGGGCGCACTACGCCCGCGGGGGCCATGCTACGCAGGAGCGCAATCAGTTCGAGGTCGAGCGTGTGATCACCAAACCCTGTAGTTGAGACGACCTCGATCTCGGTTGACGCGGATACATCGTTCACCTCTGCTGAGACATCCGCAGTCCCCGGGCTTGCCGCGGAGACGGCGCCGTCGAGATTAACGGTCACGACGCTCGGGTCGGATGACCGCCACACAACAGAGTCCATCTCGGCCGCTATCGGATTTCGCAGGGCGTCGAGCGCTACGACGTCAAGCTGATATGCTTCGATGCCCTCCGGGAGTAGGTCGTGCGCCGTAAGTACAGACAGATACTGCACGCCCGTAGGCAGCACCTCCAAGGCGGCGCTGCCGGCAACGCCCGCAGAAGACGCGGTCAGCGTTGTCCGCCCAACACCGGTTGTGGTCACGAGACCGGTCGAATCAACAATGGCGACCAGTGGGTCGGATGACGACCAGACAAAGGCGGCGTTGCCCAGCAGTCGATTCTCTGCCGACCAGGCCGAAGCGTGAAACACCACGCTACTACCCGCGCCTATCACCCGACTCTCCGTCGTGGAGACCAGGACGTACGCGGGACCACTCGGCATCGGGTCGTCCGGGCCCGGCTCCTCGACATCCGGAGCCGACCCATCACACCCAGCAATCGCGACGAGCAGCGTTAACAGCGGCAGTGAATACGGGATTCGCATGGGACTATGGTACAAATCGCTTAAAATCGGGGGAAGCCCAATTCCAACACCATGCTCGACAGGCGACTAACCTTGCTTTCTTTTCGACGCTGCACGCTGCTCCTCATTGCCTTACTGGCTGTTTCACTGCCCGCCGCGACAACGGCTGCGGCCCAGACGACTGCTCGTGCCCAGCCGGCCGTGGACGTCAACCCCGGCCTCGGGCTCCTGTTCTCAGCCGAAGACATCCCACGTATCCGGGCAAATGCGGAGCATCCTCTGTTTGCGGATTACTGGCAGTCGCAGCTTGACCTCGACTTCAGCGCCGACAACAACTTCTTCCGCGAGGCCTTCATCTACGTGGTCACCGGTGACCGTGCACGCGGGGCCTCGGCGAAGCGCGCCGTCCTGGCAATGACCGAAGAGGAGTACTGGAACGATTTTGTTGATGGTGAAGAGCGACTCGGATTTCTCAAAGCCGGCCGCCTCACCGCATGGATGTCGCTCGCGTACGACTGGCTCTATGAGCTGCTAAGTGAAGCTGAGCGCGAAAAGATTCGGGCCGCGATCGCTGAGAAGGGATGCGTACCCCTTTACCGATCACTATACGGATTCAAGTACCCCGACACGGTGACGGGCTGGTCTTTTGCCTCATACGCGCCTCGCACGCCGCGGTATGACCTCGACATGTCG
>JAUIJQ010000445.1 GCA_030431165.1 Rhodothermia bacterium
TCCAGGGGATGGGACCGGTCCCAATCGACGGCGACCCCGTCGCGCTTCGGCGGTTGGTCGAGAATCTCATCCGCAATGCGCTCGAGAGTAGAGAAGATCAGCCGGTTAATGTTACCGTGTGTGTCGCAGGTGCGTCGAGTGCCGAAGGGAGTACACTCACTGTTACCGACGACGGGCCGGGAATAGCCGAAGAGACGCGTCGGCACATGTTTGATGACTTCTATACGACAAAGGCTACCGGCACCGGACTCGGCCTTTCCATCGTGCGCCGGGTTGCCCTTGATCATAATGCTAAGATTGCCGTTACGGGCGGACCGGAAGCGGGCACTACCTTCACCATCGAGTTTCCGAAATAGGGTTGCCCCAAAAGGGTGCTTTCCCACGTTATTTACTGTGATTATGGGTTGTCGGCGCTAGCCGATACTCTCTCTGGCGTGTGCGCCGAAACCGCGTCCGCCAATTGCTCGAAGCACATCGTCATCGAATGAAACTGGCCATAGTCAACCAGCCCTGGGAGCATGTTCACCCCAGGTCAAAGACTTCTCTCGTCATCTGGACCTACAGGGTAGCGCGGGAGCTGGTGCCTCAGGACGATGTCCTCGTCTACTCGCGGGGCCACAAACGATTCCGGTTTGAATCAAAGTCGGATGAGGGAATAGACTATCGCTACGTGCCCACCGGTCCAGCCTCTCTGGTGAACGGGCTCCAGCGGGGATTCTGGAAGCTTTTCGGATTCTGGCTGAAACGCAGGCGGGGTGGAAAGCGACCACCGTTTGCGACGCTGTTTTCTCATTTCGGCTACAGCCTTCTTGTCGCGCTTGATCTTCGTCGCCGGGATGTCGACGTCGTCCACATTCACAACGTGTCGCAGTTTGTATCCGTCATCCGCTTCTTTAATCCGAGCGTCAGGATCTCGCTGCATATGAACTGCGAATGGCTGACACAGCTTGACCCCGAGATGGTTGAGCGGCGGCTGCAGAAAGCCGACTACATGATCGGATGCAGTGACTTTGTGACCGAGAATGTGCGCCGCACCTACCCTGGCGTGAAGCCCCGTTTTGTTACGGTGTTTAATGGTGTTGAGGCTGATCAGTTTGCCGGTCACGCCGAACGTGTCGACGACCACGCGTCCCTCAAGCTCATGTTTGTTGGCCGCGTGTCCCCCGAGAAAGGCATCCACGTTATGCTTGATGCAATTGAGGAACTCGTGCCGGAGTTTCCCTCGCTTCACCTTGAGATCATCGGAAACAAAACAGCCGCGCCGTACGAATTCATTGTCGGCGTAACCGATGACCCGCTTGTGCTTGAATTTGAGCGGTACTACCCCGGCGGTAAGCCGGTGTATCCGGCACTGATGGAGGAGCGCGCGAACAAAACACTGTCCGATCACGTGACGTTTGTCGGGCCGCTGCAGCACGACGAAATTGTCGCCCGCTTCGGGGCGATTGACGTGTTCCTTTTCCCGTCGGTCTGGCACGAGCCCTTCGGCATGCCGCCGGTTGAATCCATGGCAGCCGGTGTCCCCGTCGTGGCAACGCGAAGCGGCGGGATTTCTGAGACGGTTGTCGACAACGAGACCGGCCTTCTCGTTGACCGCGGGGACGCTAAAGGTCTTGCTGACGCGCTACGAAAGCTGTTATCGGATGAGTCGCTTCGCCATCGAATGGGTGCCGCCGGTCGAGTGCGTGCGCGCGAGGTATTTGGCTGGGACAAGATAGCCGACGCGATCAGCGAGGTGTACGGCGACCCCCAGGATCGCCACTGACGATGTCAGATCATCCACCTCATAGCGGGTTCGCTGACTTGCGTGCCAACCGACGTGGCGTCGATCGCTGGGCGCCGGTGCTCGTCGCCGTACTGCTGTCCTGCTTCGCCGTGCAGGCCATATCGAGCATGCGTCAGAAGTCCGTCACGATCGACGAGATGATGTACGTCGCCGCGGGTTACTACCATCTCAAGACCGGCGACTTCACCTTCAACATGACCAACACCCCGTTGATGAAGGTGATCTCTGCGGTACCACTCCTGGCGTTGAACCCGGATCTGCCTCCGATGGAGAAGGCGCCGCGCGAGCTTTCGATTACTGATCAGTGGCGGTACGCGCGTGCGTTTATGTACGACAATCGCGTTGATGCCGACAAACTGCTCTTCGCTGCACGACTGCCGACGGTAGCCCTGGCCATCGTGCTGGGATTGTATCTCTACATCTGGGGATCCCGGATGTTTGGTTCGCCCGCCGGCGTGTTGGCCCTGGCGCTCTTCAGCTTCAGTCCGAACATCCTCGCACACGCCCGGTTGGCGACGCACGACGTTGGCCTCGCGGCGTTTATGTTTATCGCGTGCTACTACTTCTGGCGGTACCTGTCGGCACCGTCGGCCAGGCACCTGTTGTTGTGTGGCGTCGCGACGGGAAGTGCGATACTCGTCAAGACGACCGCGATCTTCCTGGCGCCGGTGTTCATCGTCTTTGGACTCTACTGCATCGCCGGGCGCGGCGGACTCGGCACGTGGGAGCGCTTGCCGTTTGTGTCGCGCGTACCCGCCGATAATCCTCGGGCACGCCAGGCGGTATCGGGTGTGTGGGCGCTCATCGCAATCGGCGCGGTGGCACTTGTGACGCTAAACGCGGGTTATCTCTTTCAGGGCTCGGGGACGTCGATCGCATCGTATCCGGGGCACGAGGGGTCAGCCGACGACAGCGGCCTGAAGCAGTTTGTGCGGTCGGTTCCGTTGCCGGTGCCCATGCCGTTTACGCAGGTGTTCCTCGAACAACGGGCACTGACGGCGACAAACGCAAACGTCTACTTTGCGGGTGAACTCCATCGGCACGGCAAGTGGTACCTGACGGCCGTGGCCGTTCTGTTGAAGACGCCGTTGGCGCTCTTTGTTCTGCTGATTGCGGCACTGGCATTCGCTTTCCGGGCTAGCCCGCTGTTGCACGCAGAGTGGCTTGCCCTCGCGGCGATTGGTGTCGTGCTCTTTGTGTTCTCTTTTGTCGTTGCACAGGCACCAAGCGTCAGGTACGTATTGCCGATGTATCCCTTTATGCATCTGCTCGTTGGTCGGCTGGCGGTACCCGCCGTCATGAACCGGCGAATCGCACGCTTTGGCATCCCGGCACTGTTACTCTGGTATCTCGGTGCGAGCGGTTCAATTCATCAGCACTACCTGGCTTACTTCAACGAATCTATCGGTGGGCCTTCTAACGGATATCGCTATCTCGCGAATTCGAATCTGGACTGGGGGCAGGATCTGAAGACGCTCAAGCGGTACCTCGACGATCGCGGTGTTGATCGCGTGAATCTAGGATACTTCGGAAGCGCCGACGCATCGTACTACGGCATCGCCTACACCTATCTGCCATCCGTCGGATTGGATCCGGGCGAGTCGGGCGGACAGTGGTGGTATGAACTGGACGAGCCGCCGCGACCGGTCATCCCTGAGCCGGGCGTCTATGCAATCAGCGCGACGCTGCTTGCAAGCCCCGGGTGGATGGCCGATGTCTTTCGCGATACATACGCCTGGTTTCGCGAGCGCGAGCCTGACGACCAGGTTGGATACTCAATCCTCATATATAACGTCGACTGATGACTGCAGAGCAGACCCGAAATCCGGTGACCGTGCACCAGAAAGACCCG
>JAUIJQ010000446.1 GCA_030431165.1 Rhodothermia bacterium
GTCGGTATAGGCAACGAGGGCTGCGTTTTCGGGCAATACGATCTGTGTGTCCTTGAACTCAGCCGTCGGGTCGAGCCCGAGAATCATGTCGCTGTATTCGACGATCGAAGCACCTTCAGGTCCTACGATCAGCGGCCGGCAGTGGCCTGCATTTGAATACGTTACCCGGTTCAGCTCGGGCTCCCAGTGGATGAGTAGCATGGACGCAAACGTCTCTTCCAGCACCTCGTCGTCCATCAGCATCTGATTGACGCGCGTGATGATCTGTGCGGGCGAATGCGTTGACTGCAGCATCGCGTGGACGGTACTCCGCACGTATCCCAGAAAGGAGAAAGCGTAGAACTTGGCCTGCAGGCCTTTGCCCATCACGTCCCCAATCGTGAAGATGTAAGAGCCGTCGCTGACGCGTGTCCAGTCGAACAGGTCACCGCCGCCGTGCTCGCGGGGATTGTTGTGGAACAGTACCCGATACTGATCAACCTCGGGGAGATTCTTCGGCATCAGACGCCGCGAGAAGTCCTGCCCGATCTTGCCGTCAAGCTGCGTCTGGAACTGTTTGGTGCGCTCCAGTAGTCGCTCGACGCGCTTCAGGAGCTGCTCGATGTCAAACGGCTTCGTGATGTAGTCGTCAACGCCCGTTCGGAGACCTTTAAGTCGGCTCTGCTCATCCGCCTTTGCGGTGAGGAAGATGAAGGGCACCGTGCTTGTGTCCTTGCGGGACTGTACGGCGTTTTGCAGTGCAAACCCGTCCATCTTCGGCATCATGATGTCGGAGATGATCAGGTCCGGAATCCGTTCATCGATCGCGGCGAGTGCTTCTTCGCCGTTTGATGCAGTCAGGACTTCGTACTGCTTGCTGAGCCGATACTCAAGAAGGCGTCGTAGCGTGTGTTCGTCTTCGACGACCAGTATGCAGTAGGACGAAGGCATTACTCGGCGGGATCCTGGTCAGGATCGTCAAAAAGATCCAGGTGAGGGTTGTCGTCGGTTGATACCGACCACTTTACCCGGTGATGCGTCGGGTCGAGGTGCGCGTACTCCAGATCAGCCGTAAAGGTGGAGACCATCACGAGGCCCATTCCGCGCGCCGGGGCGGGGCCGAGCTCACTGCGAGCAAGCGCCAACTCCGCGTCCAGATCAAATCCGTCGGAGTTGTCCTCGATCGTACAGTGGATCGTCGTGCCCTCGGTCCAGACATCCAGCAGGATCTCCGGCGCCCTGTCACCGAACGAAGCGTGTCGCGCCAGATTGGCTATCCATTCGTGGGCGACGAGCTTCGCAACCTCGATTACGTCAGAGTCCACGCCGCGCCCGATCCATGAGGTCGTGGACGCAGCGATCACGTCGCGCGCCTCGTCGACGGCGTTGTTCAGATCCCGAAATCGATGTTTCACGGACTCCATAATTACCCGTCCTCGCCCAGTCCAGGCGCGGTTGTCCGGACCGATCCACTAAACGAGCGCTTCTTTCGCTGCGTCTACGGACGGGAACTGGCGGAACACCTTATAGGTTCGCGTGAGCTGAACGACGACCTGGACAGGACGCGATACGGCTGCGAACACAACCTGGCCCTCCAGAGGAGACACCTGGCGATAAAGCGAGAAGATCGAACCAAGGCCGGTCGAATCCAGGATACCCGTTTCCGAGAAGTCAAGGATGAAGTTCCGGGCGCCCGAGCGAACCTGCGTCTGGCACGTCGACTTGAATTCAGCTGCGTTCCTGAAATCGAGGGCTTTGCCGATACGGACAATTACCGTGTCCTGATTGCAGGGCTCGACCGTGAAGGTCATTGTGGTCACTTGCATGGCCTACCGAAAACGTCGTTGTTATTGCACTTGTGATGGTCTGTTTCCCTGAATCAATATCGACGTGCACCCCTC
Source organism: Rhodothermia bacterium (assembly GCA_030431165.1). GTDB lineage: Bacteria > Bacteroidota > Rhodothermia > Rhodothermales > JABDKH01 > JANQRN01. Next base: position 1,881 of record JAUIJQ010000446.1, read on the forward strand.
AAACTAAAGCTGACGAGCAGCCCGTGCCAGGTGCGCCCTTTTTGTGGTTCTGAACGCCGACACTGATATCAAAGTGCGATTTAGCAATAACCTTGCCCACAGTACCAGCGGCAACTCCATTCTGCTTGCCATCTGCGTGCTCAGGCGCGATTCAGGATCAGAATCGACGATTTCGCCGGATGGCTGGATCAGCGATCTGGTAGCGCGACGGGCGTTACCGCTCGACGAAGCGGAAGAAAGCGCTCGTGTCGCGGCACGCGACATGCTCCGCCATGGGAAATTCAAGCCGACCGGCCGTAGCAAACCAGCCAGCGAATACCTGCTAAACTACGTTCGCCGGGAGGGTGATATGCCGCGCGTCAGCGACGTCGTCGATGTGGCAAATGCATTCAGCCTTGAATACGTCGTTCCCGTGTCGGTCTGGGACCTTGACCGTGCCCCAGCAGCAGCGTACGTATTCCGGGTGGGTGGAGAAGACGAAGCGTACGTGTTCAACGCGACGGGACAGTCCATCAACCTGTCGGGGCTTGTCTGTGGTTGTGCAGTTACGGATGCCGGTGCAGGCGGCACGCCATGTGTCAATCCCGTCAAAGATTCGATGGCAACGAAGACAACCGAGTTGTCCGAATTAGTCGGGTTTGTGATGTACGCCCCGGGCGGCGTGATGGACCGCGAGCGCCTGGAGGAAGCCATGAGGCGTGCCGGCAAAGTCTACGCCCAATACACGGCCTTCTCGGTCATTGGGGCACTTGTGCTCGCCCCCGGCGAATCCGATTCGATCAGCATGCTCAGACCAAATCAGTCACCGGCATGAAGGTATTTGCCGGAGTGACATTCCTGCTGGCCGCCACGGTGGTCGGTCTTTCGGGATGCACGGTCGCTGATCGTGCGCCCGTCTCGATCGCCGATCTGACGGATGCTGAGGGCCCCGACCAGGAGAGTTGGGATGTCGAGTATTACGTGGGTGAAGGCGGCGCCGCCCGTGCGGTACTGCGCGCCGACCACATGGCGCGGTACGAATCTGCTGATTCCGTCTACTACGTGATGGACGGCACAGCCGACACGCCGGTGTCAGCGGAAGTGTTCGGGCAGGATGATGCAAAATCGGACGTGCAGGCTGAACACATTACCTTTTTCGAGAAGGCGCGCGTATACGATCTGGTCGGAAGCGTGTACGTCGTGACGTCGACCGGTCGCGAGCTGCGGACCGAACACCTGGTATGGTCTGAAGCAAGCGGCCGGATTCGCGCCGAGGGCTACGTGCAGATTGATTCCGAGACGGAAGCGTTGCGCGGTTACGGCCTGGATGCCGACGAAATGCTCGACAGCTTTACCCTTCGTCAGGTTACGGGGCGAAAGTACATCGAGGACGACGAACTCGAATGAACCGAAAAAACCCCTCGAGCCGCCGGCCCGTCAACCGGCCGTCGAAAGCCTTCACCCTGGTTCGCCGGGCACGAACTGTGTCTGCGCTCACCGTGCTCGGAAGCCTGCTTGTTGCGTGCTCGGCCGCTGCTCAAGGTGACGTGCGGCGAGTTGACTTGTCGGCAGACCTTATCGCATCCGACATAATAGATGGCAGTCGGGTCAACCGACTGGAAGGGAGCGTCGTCCTGACCGAAGACAGTACCGTACTTCGGGCAGACCGGGCAACCGAGTACGTTGCGCGTGATCTGATTCTGTTTACTGGTAACGTCACGATTGAAGAAGAGTCGGATACCCTGTTCGCCGACGTTCTACGGTACGACCGTAAAAC
>JAUIJQ010000447.1 GCA_030431165.1 Rhodothermia bacterium
TGGGGAGGGCGCTGTCGAGTCCGGTCAGGTAGCGCACAACGGCGGACGCGCGTGCGGCAGATAATTCCCAGTTCGACGGAAAGACCTGCGTACCGATTGGTTGGTTATCGGTATGCCCCTCGACCACGACCGACTGCACCCCACGCTGCAGCACCTGCGACACAATGGCCAGTACGGTCATGGACGAGGGGAGTAGGTCGGCCTGCCCGGATGCAAACATGACGGAGTCGGTCATGATGACGTGCAGGCCACGCTCGGTTAGATAGACCTCGACGCGGTCGCTGAGCTGATTCTCGTCGAGGTACTGGAGGACTTCTTCATACCGCTGCACGTCCTGGAACGAAGGCGCGTTCGGCGTCGCGATCATGGGCGTTTGCATAGGTGGTGCAATCGCCTCGTTCGAAAGGATGCCCGCGCGCCCCTGGAAATACGAAAGGGCCTCTTTAAACTTCTTGACCTCAACCTCAGACATCGCCACGATCATGACGAAGAACGTCAGGAGGATCGTCGCCATGTCAGAAAACGTAGCCATCCAAAACGGGGCGGATGGCGCGTCGTCTTCTTCTTCGGGTATGTCGAGGTCGGTACTCATTGCGGATAGACGGAAACAGATCCGGCGCTACGCAGCTTTGGCCATCGGTGCAGGCTCGCCCTTCTTGCCTTCGCCTTTTTCGATCAGGTACAGTTCGAGGCGCTGCGACAGGACGGTCGGGCTGTCACCGCGAACGATGCCGAGCACGCCGGCCATGACAAGCTCCTTTGAAAGCTGAATCTCAGCGGCCTGGGATTTCGACTTCGTGGCAAACGGTAGGAAGACGAGGTTGGCAAACAGGGCACCGTAGAACGTCGTGATCATGGCGACAGCCATGCCGGCTCCAATGGCGGATGGATCGGTCAGGTTCTGCATCATCTGGATGAGTCCGATGAGCGTACCGATCATTCCGAATGCCGGGCAGAACGTAGCGGCCGTGTTGTAGAACTTTGGAATGACCTGCAGCTTCCGCATCACCGTCCCGATACGTACGCGCAACATGTCGGATATTTCGTCGACGTCGATCCCGTCTACGGCCATCTCGAGTCCCATTCGAATCAGCGGATCTTCGATCTCGCGCACGCGGCGGTCGAGCGCAAGGAGGCCTTCGCGTCGGGCTGTCCCGGCAAGGTCGACGAACTGCTCGATGGTATCCTCGTTGTTGGGCGAGGAGTAGAACATGAACTCCTTGGTACCGGCGAGGACATCTTTGAGCTCAGGAAACGAGTGGGCCACGATGAGTCCGGCCAGCGTGCCTCCGAGGACGAGCGCGATTGACGCTACGTCGAAGAACACACCGTAATCGCCGCCCATAAAGATGGCGCCGAAAATCAGTACGAGCCCGAGGCCTAGACCTACAGGTATCGCCTTTTCCATGGGATGCGTGGAAGCCCTGAACGCGCCGAATTATGGGCGTTGAACACTACGGGCGGTGATTAATGATCGAATCCTGACTCAACAGTAATGCTCAGGGTATCGGTCAAGAGTGGCCGCATTTAATAGGAAAGGAGGCGGCGGAGCCCTGTCGGATTCCACCGCCTCCCAGCTAGCTGTTCGGGTCAGGAACGGCTATCGCTTCAACTGCACAACCTCCTGCAGCAGCTCATCTGACGTGGTAATCACCCGCGCTGAGGCCTGGTAGCCACGCTGGGCGACAATCATGTCGGTGAACTCTGTTGCGAGGTCGGTATTGCTCTGCTCGAGGGCTCCCGACACGATGACCGTGTTGATCTCGCGACCGGCACGACCAAGTGTGAGGTCACCCGAAGCGGGCGTCGTCGCGTAGAAGTTTTCACCTACGTTTTCGAGCGCCTGCAGGTTACCGACGTTGCCAACGACAAGCTGGAAAGCCTGGCGTCGTTCGCCGTTGGTGAAGTTCAACCACATCGAACCGTCAGACTCGATGTTGTAGCTCTCCAATGAGCCCGAGGAGTGCCCGTTGCGGTCAACCACCAGCGCGTTGCTGAGTCGGCTGTACTGCGTCAGCGCGCTCACATCGATGTCGAAGGAGGGATTTGCACCAACGTAACCTGCGTCCCAGTTCACGGTGATCGGCGTGGTCGTCGCGAGCGATCCGTCCACGTTGAACGACAACGAACCCGTCGTGTCACTGAACGGGGGAGGCGTTGCATCACCCGTGTAGCGGACTTCGTAGTCCCAGGCGTTATCCGCAGTCTTCGTGAACCGGATGTTCACCGAGTGCAGCTTACCCTGGTCGTCGTACACACCCGTCTGCGTCTCAACGGTCTCACCAACTTCCGTGTCAGCCGAAAGGTTATTCGCGAGCACAACGTTCGTCGTTGACTGCGGCGCTTCCTGCTGCGAGTAGTCGATAGAGATGTCGCTCAGACGGCTGACGTCAACGTCTCCGTTTGCGTCAACGGCGTAGCCCTGAACAGGGAGTCCGCCGCTTGTGACAAGCGTACCGTCTTCGTCAAAGATGAAGTCGCCGGCACGCGTCAGCAGCAGCCGCTCTGTGGAACGCGCCACGAAGAATCCGTCTCCGTTGAAGGCGAGGTCAGAGGGGATGTTGCTGAACTCAAGCGGACCCTGACTCCAGTTCTGTCCAACCGAGCCAACGGCTGAGCCATATCCGACAATACCCGACGTGATGCCGGAACTGCCGCTGGATCGGCTCAGGCCGAGCAGCTTCTGTCCCAACACCTCGTTGAACACGGCGCGACTACGCTTGTAGCCGACCGTGTTGGCGTTGGCAATGTTATTACCGACGACATCCATGCGGGCCTGATGGGTCTTCAGTCCGGATACGCCAGTGCGAAGTGATCTAATCATGATTACTCGATGTTTAGCGCTCGACGTCAGTCGGTCGGTCGAGCCCGGCGTCCCGTCCGCAAGGTTGGGTCCCGCCGTTGGTGGTTGTTTAGTCGATTACTGATTCTCGGGTTGGTTACTTGCCGACAGCAGGTATGCGCTGTCGATGTTTGTGAACGCGCGGCCCGAGAGATCCGCAGCGTTCATAGCCGTGATGATGGTTCGATTCGGGATATTGACCAGGAATGCCGAGTCACCCCGAAGCATGAGTGCGTTCTGTGCACCTTTGAGCTCGAGCTCGCGCATGGCATCCGCCATTCCCTGGCGGTCGCCGTCGGTTAGTTCGATGCCACGCTGAGTCAGGCGTGCTTCTGCGTGGGCAGAAATCCGCGGGCCGCCGTCGCCGCGTGAGCGCTCGTGGCTGAGGGCATCCGCAAACGTGCCTCCGGAGCCCGGCTCTCGTGTTGCTTTACTGGGCGTTGTTGCGTCACCCGGACGAATCGGGGAGACGCGCGCCTGTAGATTGCGTACGTTCATGATTCTTCCTGCGGTTCGCCGTCAGATCCGGATGATCCGGATGATCCGGATGCAGCCGGATCAGCGTCTGCCACGCTTGTTACCGTTGACATCGAGAAGGACACGCCGTCGATCCAGAGCAGGATGCCGTCAGGCGTAAAGCTCACGCGGTCAACGACTCCCTTTGTATAGGTCGTGGCCGAGACGTCTTCACCATTGATATCTGTCGCGGAAACCGAGAACGTGTAGTCGCCATCCGGCAAAGTGTCGCCCGCGTCATTCTTTCCGTCCCAC
>JAUIJQ010000448.1 GCA_030431165.1 Rhodothermia bacterium
GCGTCGCCAGCGGCTGGGAGCCTATCGGCGAGGAACACCGCTTGACCGATGTTGACGGACTCGTGATCAACAGCATTGACGGCGAGCCTCCCGGCGACGTGTGGAAACGCTACTTCGGAATCGACAGCCATACGGGTGCGCCGAATTTCTTTGCGGTATATCCAGCAGAGAAAGGCACCAGCGAAGCGGACGAGTTCTATCTATCGTCGCCGTCACATTTTCGCGACGACGGCAGCATGGTCACGATGACCCCGGCGACAACGGGGTCGCGCATCCGATTCACATCGGCAACACGGGATCAATTGCTTGCCGGAGCCGCGTCGTCAGCCCGGAAAGCCCGCGCAGACTATCCCGGCGACGAGCCGGCAGCCGCGCTTGTCTTTTCGTGCGCCAGCCGCCCTGCCCTACTCGGTACACGCGTGACCGGTGAAGCCGCACATCTGCGGGAACAGATTGGTGCGTCCCTGCCTGCCGTTGGCTTCTACACGTACGGAGAGATCTGTCCGCTTCCGACATCTCCAAAGACGGTCCACCACGTCAGCACGTTTGTAACCGTTCTTATTGGAGATGACGCCTCCTGACGACAGGCAGGATCTCGTCTTCGAGCAATTCGTGCACACGCCAGTTGTGACCGCGCGTGCGGCGATTCGCCAGCGTCGATGTTACCACAACGGTCAGGTCGAGTCGCGGGACGATGTACAGGAATTGTCCGCCGTAGCCCCACGCAAAGACAACGTGCTCGCCGCGCATTGGTCGGTTCCACCAGTGGAATCCGTACCCGTTGCCGTTGTAGGGTGACCGGGCGTACCGACGCCACGAAACGTCCAGCCAATCTGACGAAACCAATCGCCGGCCGTCTACCTCTCCACCGTCGAGTAGAAGGCGTCCGAGTCGGATGAGCTCAGCGGGCCGGAACGACATGTTGTTTCCGCCGAGATAGTTGCCCTGCGGATCCCTGTCCCACGCGCGCACGGGAATACCAAGCGGTCCAAACAGCCGATCCGATGCGTAGTCTCGTAGGGAGCGGCCGGTGCGCTGCGCGACGATGACACCGAGTACGTGTGTGGTACCCGTGCTATAACCCCAGCACGTCCCCGGCGTGCACTCTACCGGCCGCCGCAGCGCGTCGCGCACCCAATCCGACGAACCAACCCACGCGCCGTAGTTGCTCGAGCTTGTGCTCTCTAGTCCGGATTGCATCGTAAGCAAGTCGCGCACCGTAATGGAGCGCTTCACCGCGGCGTCGGTTGCACTACCACCCAAGGTGCCCGCATAGCCGGGCAGGAGGTCTACGATCGGCTGATCGACGCTGTCGATAACACCGTCTTCGATGGCAATGCCGACGAGTAAACCGACAATTGACTTCGAAACCGACTTGACGTTGGCCGCCCGGTTCGCCGTCATTCCGTTGAAGTATTGCTCTACCAGGAGCGAGTCGCGATGCCAGATAAGCAGACTGGACAGCGGCTCGAGCGCGGCGGCCGCATCGATGATCGCCTGAAGGTCGTCTGCTGAGTACGGTACCAGCTCTGGCTCCGACTCAGGCGGCCGATCGGTCGTGGCGTCCGCAGTCGTTTTGCGCGTGGTGTGTGCCTCCGGACTTGTAGTCCACAACACACCCATCAGCGCAACGGCGCATACGGGTAGTGCAACAAGCAGGACGCGAGTTGGAATGTGAGGGACCATGGGTCGTAAAGAACCTTCCATGTCGGGGCCAGGCCTGTTTGGACGGCCGGGAAGCCGTTCAGGTTGCGGAGGCTCGCTCGATTCAGCGACACAGCAGCGTCGCGGCCGTACATTCTCGAACACGACAGCCCCCGGCCCAATGTCTCACGGCGGATATCGCTGCCTCGATATCACCTCCTTCAAGAATACCTATCCCCATGACTACGACCGCAGAGCACGACGCGCGCATTGCAAACCTGACCCTGGCCTCGGTCTACCCGCACTACGTGACGAAGGTCGAAAAGAAAGGCCGCACAATCGGCGAGTTGCACGAGGTCATCACGTGGCTGACGGGTTACGACGACAGCGACATTCAGCGTCTTATCGAGGCACGCGCGACGTTCAAGGAGATGTTCGACGAAGCCGAGTTAAACGCCAATGCCGAACTGATAACCGGGTCCATCTGTGGATACCGGATCGAAGAAATCCAGACACCGCTGACAAAGCAGGTCAGGTATCTCAATAAGCTGGTTGACGAACTGGCCAAGGGACGAAAGATGGAGAAGATCCTCCGTGCCCGCTGACTCGTGCCGGCGGTCATACGGCCGTCGTTGATGCAACCACCTGACGGCCCTTTAGAAGTCACGGCGGCACCCAGTTGCTCCGACTTACGCTATCTGGTGTAACAAGCAACAAATCCGCCTTCGACAACCATGCCTTTCCCTCGGGCACACTGGTATTTATCAGCATTCTTTGTAGTCACCATCGTCGCCTTTTGGCCGAACTACTTCGGCATATTCGGCCAGGCGCCGGCGGGACACCATCTGCACGGCATCACGGCCACAATGTGGATGCTGCTGTTGATATGGCAGTCGTGGTCCATCCACAACGGGCGGCGATCGCAGCACATCCTTGCCGGCAAAGCGATGTTCATCATCATGCCGCTATTCCTTGCCGCCGGATTCTGGGTGACGAAAATGACAATCGTCAAAGAGGATATGTTCAAGGACATGTTCGGACTTCGTCTGTCGCCGGCTGATTGGGGCGCCGTCTTTTTCGTTGCCCTCGTCTACGCGCTTGCACTTCGGCACCGCCACAAAGTGCACCTCCACGCACGCTACATGCTGGTGACCGTCGTCCCGTTGATTGCGCCGTCACTTGTCAGGCTGTTTGCCGGATTTGTACCGGGATTTACGATACGGTCACCCGAGGAGCTGTATCGATTTGGCGAGGCGCTGGACGTAGTCGCTGCTGGAACGATCCTGGCGATGCTCGTCTGGCTTCTGTGGGACACGAGACACGGTAGACCACTGTTGCCCGGCGTCCTCGGGATCTGCTACGTGGTCTTTATGATGGCCGCATTTCACTGGTTCGGAAAGCTGGCGATCTATCGCGACATCGCGTATGCATTTGCCGCCATCCCGACATTCTGGTTGCTCGCTGCCGGGATTGCCCTGGGCGTGGGTGCAAGTTGGTGGGGCTGGACCCGCGGCGGCCGACAGATGACAGCAACAGCACCCGATCTGGCCTCTCTGCCGCGTGGCATCCCGGCTGAGTAGCAGTAAAGGCGGACAAGTCCTTCCGTGCGTCGTAGGTTAGCGCTCCCCCTACAGCGCACGTGTCCCAGATCCGGCCAAGATGTCTGACTCCGTAGTCGACGGAATCCTGAGAGACCGCGAGCTCGTGAACGAGCGCCGCGTCGCGATCGCCCGGTTCTTCGTCTTCTTCGTCATTGGCACCTTCGACGTGCTTGCATTGCTTGGCGTGCTCACGTTTACACCCCTCCCGCCGACGACGCTGACCGTTTCCATCGACGTCGCGATGGTGATCTATGCCGTGATTGTCCTTGGGATTCTTCGCCGCGGCATCTACCTCCCCCGCCTGAAGTATGTCGTTGTAACCATTGACTTCCTCATACTGGCCGGCGTG
>JAUIJQ010000449.1 GCA_030431165.1 Rhodothermia bacterium
GTACGCCTTGGTGGCGCCGGCGTCGATCCGGGCTATGACCCGCTCGCTGTCGCGATCGAAGAGTGCCATCGACTCGGCATGGAGCTTCACGCCTGGATCAACACGTATCGCATCGGCGACGTCGCAACCGTATCCGCATTCGAAAACGTTTCGGATCCAGGTCACGTCTACTACGAACAGCCCGGCTGGGTGGAGTCATACAACAATCAGCTCTGGCTTGACCCCTCCTCCAGCGAAGCACGAACGTGGCTGGTCGAGAATGTGATGGAGATCGTTGACGGATATGATGTCGATGCGGTCCACTTCGACTTTATTCGATATCCGTCCGGCGGACTCCAGGATGACCTGGCGAGTTTCCAGTTTGACTCGCGCGGTTTTGCGGATATCGAAGACTGGCGCAGGGACAACATCACGTTGTTCGTGAATGCCGTCAGCCAGCGAATCATGCAGTCCAAACCGTGGGTGAAGATCGGCTCAGCACCTTTCGGCAACTACCAGTCCTTCAGCGGGGCGTGGCCGGCGGCGTGGGCGTACAGTGATGTCTTTCAGGAGAGCCGGCGCTGGCTATCTGAGGGAACGCATGACTACATGGCACCGCAGATATATTTCGACATCGGTCGCGAGCCTGAACCGCCGAATACTTACGACTCGCCGGACTTCGCATACCTTGTGGACGAGTGGGTCACCGAATCATCAAACCGACCAATTTTTGTCGGGCACGGCCCCTACAAGTCGGTTGTGTTTGAGGAGCTGGACACACAGATTGCACGAACGCGGACGGGCGGCGCTGCGGGCCAGGTGTTCTTTCGATTCGACCACATTCGCGGCTTCGACTTCACGCACTCATATCCGGGCCGCGCACTTCCGTATCCCATGAGGCATCGGTTTGAATTTGCGCCGCCTCCGATGGTGGCCGGTTTGTCAGCCGAGTCGAGCACCCTGTCTCAGGATAGCGTTTCGGTTGCGCTTGCCTGGACGGCGTCGTCTGGCACAACGTCAGATCCCCTTGCCGCGTATGCGGTCTTTGCCGCAAACGGACGTGATCCGAATGCTGACGGCGGCGAAGATCTGTTAGCGGTTGTCCCGAATTCCGAGACGGCATACGCAGACAGAATCACGGCTGCCAACGCCGCGGACCGACGATACGTCGTCGTCGCCAACAGCCGATTGGGCGCCGCCTCGCCACCGAGCGCTGCGGTTTCGGCAACGCCGGTCGGAACGACGCCACGTGAAGTCGAAGGGCCGCTTGCGGTTGTGGCCGTTTGGCCGGTACCCGCCTCCGACGAGGTCAATGTTCAGGTAAGCCCCGGGAGTCGTGCCGCACTCTCCTTCAGCGTTTACGACGTTCTTGGAAGACAGGTGCTTACCGCGGCGATCAGCACGCCTGGTGACCGTCGCATCACGCACACGCTTGATGTCGCGCAACTACCCGCCGGCGTGTATTTCCTCGTCGTGCGCGACAATCGCGATACCCGCTCGCAGCGGCTCGTCATTTCACGTTAGCGGCCGGCCCCGTTCGCGCTACGCCCGCTTTAACACGGGCATTGCGTTCACGGTGTTCGCCGACTGTTCGCGAACCCGGCCCACGATGGCGGCGGCAAAGTCGTTTGCCGGCTGTCGCCCATCCCACGCGATTGTCTCAGCCGTGTCGCGGTTGGTGTACATCCAGTTCAGCAGGATGCTGATTTCGTCTACCTCCCTCTTGTGGTAACGAGCTGGACGAAGCTGGTTCGGACTGAAGAACGTTTCGACCGAGTGGCACAGGCGGGCGAAGTCGTCGTGCGTCGGCTGTCGCGGCAGCATCATGTTGTACACGTACCGGCCAAATCGCACAAAGAAAAGCTGCACCTCGTTGGGGTCCACGGCCGGTTGCAGAATGACCGCATTGTGGTCAAGTACCGGTGACGCAACCTCACGCTGCTGGGCCAGCAACCGTTCAAGCATCGCGATCCAGTCGCGGTACTCGCGTGCTTCCTCAAAGTCGAGGCGCTGCGCCGCTTCACGCATCCGTTCTTCCAGGAGAAGAGGAATGGAACCATCCTTCCCCAGAAGGAACTGCCTTACACGCTCTACCTCTTCACCGTACCGGCCGTCGTCATGCTCACACGGCGCGAGGCATCGACCCATGTCGGCGTACATACACTTGCGCCCCATTGCCAGCGTTCGATCGTCACACGCCCTGAGATTGAACACCGAGTCGATGAGGTCAACCAGAAATGCGGCATTGCGCCCGCCATGAATCGGACCAAAGTATTCGGAACCGTCATCAACTAGCTGGTGCACAAATGACACGCTCGGGAAGCCCGAGTTTGTGTCAAGTCGGATAAACGGGCGGCGGCCATATCGCTTGAGGGCCCGGTTGTGTCGAGGCTGGTGCTCCTTGATCAGACGGGACTCCTCCAGGAGCGCGGCAAGCTCTGATCCGGTCTCTCGCCACGTAACGTCGCGCACCTCGCGCACAAGTTTGCGTGTGCGCGAAGCATGTGATTCGATGGCCGTGAAGTACGTACGAACGCGCGACCGAATGCTCTTTGCTTTCCCGACGTAGATAACCTTGCCTTTTCGGTTGCGCATGAAGTACACGCCCGGCGTACGCGGTAGCAGTGGCAAGATCTCTTCGCGGATGCGCCGTACGTGCGCGGCATCTTCGAGCTGTGTGCCGTACGTCTGGCGCTGAAAAGTCAGTACACCGTCGAGCGTGTCGACGTTGTGCTCAAATTCGATGGATGCCAGCAGCCGCGTCAGAATGATGGCAGTTGCTTCAGCATCGTCGAGCGCCCGGTGGCGGCGACTTATCCGGATTCCATAGTGATCCGACAAACTTGAGAGGCCTTTTGACCGGAGCCCGCGCAGCACCCTTCGAGCCAGTCGCAACGTACAGAGGCCGTCATTTCGCAGCGGCTGCATCCCGGCACGATCCAACTCCGCATCGATAAACCGCCAGTCGAAGCCAAGATTGTGGGCGACAAATACGCTGTCACCGAGGAAGTCGCGGAAATCGGGAAGAACAGCCTCCGCGGGTGGCTGGTCAAAGACCATAGCCGTCGAGATTCCCGTCAAGCGCGTAATACGGGACGGAATAGCACGCATCGGGTTGATAAGCGTACTGTACCGATCGACCACTTCCCCCGCACAAACCTTTACCGCACCGATCTCGATGAGTCGGTCTGTCCCGGGCGATCCGCCCGTCGTTTCCGTGTCGACAACGACAAAGGTGCTTTCGGAGACGAGCATGTGCACAATATATGCACGATGCATCCTGAACCGCCACCACCGATCGGCACACGCTCACATCAACCGGCACGAAGTCAGGTGGCCCTGGCAGCCACCAACCAGTCCAGGATTCAGGATCTAGGCAGCTCGCTCCACTGAACCGGTGGATGGCAGCGTCACGAGGAACTGCGTTCCACCGTCGCTGCGGGCCTCTGCGCGAATCGATCCGCCCAGCCGGTCAACAAGCTGGCGAACGGCTGTGAGGCCGAGCCCGACGCCGCGATACTTCCTCCGGCTGCCGGAAGACGCCTGGAAGAACGGGTCAAATAACCTCGGGAGCACGGCTTCGTCTACGCCGTCGCCCGTATCGGCGACCGA
>JAUIJQ010000450.1 GCA_030431165.1 Rhodothermia bacterium
CACAGCCTGCGGCAGGCCGGTGCGACGGCGCGACGCATGTTGCTTGCAGCCGCAGCGCAAGAGCTTGATGTGCCTGTATCCGAACTCACAACCGAAGCCGGTATCATCACGCACGCGAGTAGCCGCCGCTCGGTCGGTTACGGCGACGTAGCCACAGCGGCGGCCAGGCTCCCGATTCCCGAGGACGTTGCGCTGAAAGACGTTTCTTCGTTCAAGATCATTGGGACTTCGCGCAAGAATGTCGATGCAATAAAGATTGTCACGGGCCAACCGCTGTACGGTCTCGACACAACCCGCGAAGGGATGTTGATCGCCATGATCATTCATCCGCCCGCGTTTGGTATGCGGCCCAAGTCGTTTGACGCAACCGCCGCGTTGTCGATGCCGGGAATCCGGGACGTCTTCATCATTGATGCCTTCGTCCCGGAGGACGTCGACTCCTGGTCTGATGTCAACGCGTTCCCGGAACTCAACGTGGTTCTTGGAGAAACGACGTGGCAGGTCATGAAAGCGAAGCAGACTGTTGCCGTTGAGTGGGAGTCGTTGTCCCCGCAGGAGAGCAGTGATGGGCAGTCGGCCGCGCTGGCAAATCTGATTGCCACCGCACCACGCGATCCGGCTCGACTCGACGGCGATCCCGATGCCGCGATTGCAGACGCCGCAACCGTAGTTGAGCGAGCGTACACCGGGCCATTCCTCGCGCACAACACGCTTGAGCCCATGAACTTCTTTGCGGACGTGCGCGATGATCGAGCCGAACTGACCGGACCCATCCAGACGCCGGAGAACCTCCGACAGTCCGCGGCCATTGTACTCGGCTTGCCTCAAGAGGCGATATCGGTCAGCATGACGCGGATGGGGGGCGGATTTGGCCGCCGACTGTACGGCAACTTCGGAATCGAGGCGGCAGTGATTTCACAACGGGCGGGGGCACCGATCAAGCTCGTGTATACGCGCGAAGACGACATGACGCAGGGCACGTACCGTCCGGCCTACCATGTCGCATTCCGCGCGGGGCTCGACGCGGATGGAAACCTCACCGCGTACCACGTGCGCGGTGCGGGTATCCCCGGCGATCCGGTCGCGCCTGACCGATTCCCGGCGAGAGCCGTCGAGAACTACCTGGCCGAGCGTTTGGGGTTGGACTCAAACGTATCGACCGGCGCGTGGCGCGCACCGAGATCAAACTTCATGGCTTTTGCTGAGCAGGCGTTCCTTGATGAGGTTGCTGAGGCCGCCGGCCGAGACCCGATCGAGTTTCGGCTTGCGCTGTTTGATCGCGCATCGCATGACCCGGTTGGCGCTGGCGACCGGTACGGTGACGACTACGACCCCGAGCGATACGCGGGTGTTCTTCGACTGGTCAGGGACAAGTCGGGCTGGGGAACCGAGCATCCCGGCGTGTTCCGTGGTGTTTCAGCTTACTATTGCCACAACTCGTACGTCGCGCAAGTGGTAGACGTAGTGTTGGACGACAACGACAATCCGAAAATCGACAAGGTCTGGTGCGCTGTTGACTGCGGCATCGTGATCAATCCGGATGCCGCTCGCAATCAGGCTGAAGGCGGCATCATCGACGGCATCGGGCACGCAACGTACAGCGCGCTTACGCTGACAAACGGCGTCCCCGACCAGCGGAATTTTGACACGTATCGACTCATCCGAAATCCGGAAGCCCCGCGGGAAATTGAAGTGTTCTTTGTCGAAAGCGACATCGACCCTACGGGACTCGGCGAACCAACCCTGCCGCCTGTCTCGCCGGCGCTGGCCAACGCACTGTACAAAGCAACCGGACAACGGCTGCGCGACCAGCCGTTTGTCGGCGCTGACGGATCGTTCCGCGTGCGCGAACCGGTCGGATGACTTAGTGAATCGCGCCCGTGCGATCGCGCAAGTGCTGCGCGTTGCGGTTGTGCATCACTGACTGGATCTCGGCAATTGTTGCGAGGGCGATCTCCTCGGGTGTCTCGGTCCCGAGATCGAGTCCAATCGGCCCGTAGACATGGTCCACGTCTCCAGCCAAGACTTCAGACAGCATTCGACCGGTGCGTTCTGCCGGCCCGAGGAGTCCTACATATCGCGGGATCGCGGCGCGCGGCTGGCCAAGTATAGTGCCAAGCACCGTGCGGTCGCGAAGGTAATTGTGATTCATGATCACCACGGCACTGCGGGAATCCATCGGCACGGTCGCCGCATCCTCGGGGTGCATCAAGAACACGTGGTCGTCGGCATCCGGAAGGCGCTCGCGTAGTTCATCGACTGATTTTCGACCAACAACTACAATCTCCCATCCCATCGTCGCGGCGACGCTGATCATGGCGGATACGTCATGCCCGTCCCCAAAGACAACCAGACGAATCGGCGGGACGATGCGTTCGCACAGGAGTTCGATGTCTCCACCCCGGTGCGTGACTGTCACATTGCGCCACGATTGACGACCGGCGAACGTATCCGGATCAGCGTTGGCTGTCGCCTCCCCGTGTGCTTCGGCTGAAAGCGTGCTGATGGCATCCGCGATTTTGTTGTTCAGCTCCTCACGCATCGATCCACCTGCCCCAACACCATCGTCAAGAAACTCGAAGTGCCCACCTACGCGACCACCGTCTCGCGTAGCCGAGATGACGGTTGCGAGCCACGCGGATTTGCGTGCCGCAAAGCAGCGATCAATCAGCGCCAGAACATCGTACGCTGCCAATGACTCGGATGGGAGCACCGGCTCGATCAGCACGTGGACGATACCGTTGCATCCGGTCCCAAACCCGAGGACGATGTCGTCCTCGCCCAGCTCAAAGGGGATCACGCGTGACGCACCGCCGGCGATTACCTGAAGCGCCTGTTGCGCCACCTCGCCTTCCAGGCATCCGCCCGAAATTGTACCCCATCTGTTACCGTCCTCATCGACAAGCATCCGCGCACCAGGGCGACGATAGGTCGAACCGCCAATGCGCACAACCGTTGCGACGGCAAACGGCCGCCGCGATTCGCGCAGCCTTTTTGCAACAGCGAGTGCCTGTCTTAGTTGTTTCATGGCATGGGTTCGGACTACCTGTCGTCGGCTTACCTTTTGTACCAACGGCCGTTCCGGATCACAAAGGATATGACGCGCACCTCACTTACCGAAGTTGTCGAACTGCTCTCCAGTCTGGAGCGCACGGAACGACTTGAGGCGCTGGTCGCGTTTGGCGAGGCGTTGCCCGAACTGCCGGTCGATGCATGCGAAGAGCGCGATCGGGGGCACCATATTATCCATGAATGCCAGTCTCCCGTCTTTTTTCGCGTTCGCGTGCATGACGCGCGCATCATGATTGACGCCGACGTACCGCGCGAAGCGCCCGTCGCACGCGGCTTTGTCGGCATGCTGATTGCCGTTTTCAACGGTGCAGAAGCCGCTACGATCGCTGGCCTGGACCAGAACGCACCAACGAACATTCTGTCACAAACGAAGCTCGACGAGGCGCTGACCCTCCAACGTCAGCGCGGGCTGTCTGCAATCTATACCGCACTGCTCCGAGCGGCGCGGAACGTCACCCCGACAGCCAATCCATCGCCGCCGACTGTCTCTGCGATTGTTCTGGCG
>JAUIJQ010000451.1 GCA_030431165.1 Rhodothermia bacterium
CTTACTGTTGGGTGTGATATGCAGGTCGAGCCGTTCGTAGAAGAGTTCGAAGCGCCGGTCCACGTTGTGGATGGGTTCCTCGACGGATCTGAACAGGTGCAGCGAGTGCGCGTCCAGAAGCTTCGGCGGGTTGATGCACGGCCCACTCCGGTACTTGGAGAGTATCAGGTGACGTCGAGTGCGGTTGGATCAGGCTCCAGTCTTGTGTGGAACGATTCACTCATCACACTCGGCGACGGATCCCTCGCCCATCAGTTTTCGGCGGCCTTTGTGCCTCAGCCGGGCGTCCGTTATCAGCTGACCATAACAGACGATGAGGCCGAGACTGCAGTGTCAACGACGGTACCCGACGAACCGTTACTCAGTGAACTCGTCACCCAGATAACCACGGTCGTGGTCCAACCGGTTGCACTCTCGGGACTGACA
The DNA here is from genome assembly GCA_030431165.1 of Rhodothermia bacterium. Taxonomy (GTDB): domain Bacteria; phylum Bacteroidota; class Rhodothermia; order Rhodothermales; family JABDKH01; genus JANQRN01. The sequence goes on from JAUIJQ010000451.1 coordinate 427, forward strand.
GAAGCACCCCCGGAGCTCTCTGTCTCTTACGTCGTCGTGGAACCCGAAGACTCGTCAAGACACACCTTCGATTACACGTATACAACGGCGGGCCGGCGGCGCTTCGAAGGGTGGGAGTTCGATGTCTTCTTGACCGCTGACCGAAGGCGGATCGGTAACGAACTCGATCGACCCGAGTCTGATACGACGCTTGTATTGGAATCGGTAACCGTCAACTTTGATCTCTTCAGTTCGGAGTGGCTCGAACTGGATCTGCCGGTACGTGAGCCAGGCTTCTTTGGCTCGGTCGGTAGCTACTCGTTGCCCGTGTCCGTTGATGCCGCCGTTCGTGCCATACTCCGAGTGCAGTGACCGGTAGCGTTCCCGTCACGAGCAAGCCGCGCATCCGGGTGATCATCCCGGCATTCAACGAGGCGCGATCCATCGGCCTGGTGATTGGGGACATTCCCGCCGACCTGGTTGAAGAGGTCGTCGTGGTCAACAATGCGTCAACCGACGAAACGGAGGCCAACGCACGCACGGCGGGTGCCACGGTGATCAGGGAGAGTCAGCAGGGGTACGGGTTCGCGTGCCTTGCCGGCATTGCGCATGTTGAAGCAGCCGGGACGGACGTGGTCGTATTTCTCGACGGCGACTACAGTGACCATCCGGAGGAAATGGCTGATGTGGTAGCGCCAATTCTGGAGGGGACCGCCGACATGGTTATCGGGTCACGAATGATCGGGCACCGGGAACGCGGTGCGATGCTCCCGCAAGCGATCGTGGGCAACCGACTCGCCTGTGCGCTGATGCGTCGATTCTGGGGCGTTACGTACACAGACCTCGGACCATTTCGGGCAATTCGCAGCGAAGCACTTCGACGCCTCGACATGAGGGATCAGACGTACGGGTGGACGATCGAAATGCAGATCAAGGCGGCCAGGCTCGGTCTGCGCACAACCGAAGTCCCCGTGAGCTATCGGCGCCGCGTCGGCGTTTCCAAGATCACAGGCACCCTCACCGGCACCGCAAAGGCCTCCTACAAGATTCTGAAAACGATCTTTCGGTTCGCGATTGAAGACCGACAGGCTCGGTAGATCGACCTGTCCGGGGCGAACCGGCGGGGCCCACTCGCGTATATAAAGTCTGCCCACGCGAAACCACACCCTGCCATGTACGACATCTGGTTCAACGGAAAGCTCGTCCCGCATGACGAAGCAAAGATCCACGTTCTATCCCATGTGATTCACTACGGCTCGTCCGTATTTGAAGGCGTGCGCTGCTACAAAACGCAGCGAGGATCGGCCATTTTCCGCCTGAATGAGCATACGCAGCGGCTCGTTGATTCAGCGAAGATCTACCGCATGGAGATCCCGTACTCGATTGACGAGCTCAATGCGGCGCAGGTTGAAACCACCGAGCAGGCCGGGCTTGACGCCTGTTACATCCGACCCGTTGTGTATCGCGGATTCGGCCCCATGGGCGTAAACCCGATCAACAACCCCGTCGAAGTATTCGTTGCCGTCTGGGAGTGGGGCAAGTACCTCGGTGCTGAGGCGCTTGAACAGGGCGTGGACGTTCAGGTCGCCTCATGGAGCCGCATGGCCCCGAATACCCTCCCGGCGCTTGCAAAAGCCGGAGGCAACTATCTGAACGCGTCACTTGTCAAGATGGACGCAGTGCTCAACGGATACACCGAAGGCATCATGCTGAGCACCGACGGCTTTGTGGCTGAGGGCTCCGGCGAAAACCTGTTTGTAATTCGCGGCGGCACAATCTTTACCGCCCCCGTCGGATTCTCTTTGCTCCCCGGTATCACGCGTGACGCAATCATTACCATAGCACGTGACCTCGGATACAAGGTTGAGGAGCGGGCCATCCCCCGCGAGGCGCTCTACCTGGCCGATGAGCTGTTCTTTACTGGGACGGCTGCGGAAGTCACGCCAATCCGATCAGTCGACAAGCACAAGATCGGTTCAGGCGCACGTGGCCCGATCACCAAGGCGATCCAGGATGCGTTCTTCGACATCATCGAAGGTGGCAACGATCCGTATGGATGGCTGACCCCGGTTCGCACGCCCCAGGTGGCCTAGTCATCAGGCTTGACAGGCCCGACGCAGCGCGTGCCCTACACCATCGATTCACCGCCGCCGGCGTGTTCTATCATCGCCTCGGCGGTCTCATGCCCCAGGTACGCATCCATCACGTAGTGCGCGCCGTAAATCACGGGCGTGATCACTACCGCGATGATGAACTTGTAGGCGTAGTTGAAGATGGTGATCGCGACGATCGCCGAGAACGCAAGCTGCCCCGCAAAAGCTACCGTCAACACGACAAATGTGTCGAGAAACTGGGAGCCAAACGTTGACCCTGTTGCCCGGAGCCAGAGGTGTTTCCCTTTTGTTAATCCGCGCAGCCAGTGGAATAGCGTAATGTCGGCGATCTGACCAAGCAGGTACGCCACCAGGCTTCCAAAGATGATTCTGCCGGAAGCGCCAAACACCGTATTGAATGCTTCGTCGGGTACCGGCGAGATCTCGGCAGTTGGTACAGCCATCGCCACGCGGAGTATGACGAACTCGAACACGATCATCGCCATCCCGAGCAGCGTGACAAACGCGATACCCCGCCTGCCGTAGTATTCGTTCAGCAGGTCGGTTACGATAAACGTTATCGGGAAGGCGATTACACCCGCCGTCATGATGACCCGATCAAACTCCTGGCCGAGAATTGTTATCGTAAACGGCAGCTCAAAGAGCGTAAAGAACTTGCTCGCTGTGGCCTCGGCGATGACAAGCGCCGTGATAAATATGGCCGCACAGACGACGTATAGCTTCTGTGGCTTGGTGAGAACGTAGAACGAGTCGCGCGCCATGGTGGTGCGGCAGATTGGTATTGAGGGAGCCCGAAGTTACGATGCGTTTGTCCGATATAGGGGCTATCATAATTGACAAACCGGGCATCGACGTGGTAGAACGGGACAACCTAAGGCATAGCCAGCTTGAGAGTAGCTCGGGGTCGTCGGCGCGTTCTGACAAGACGAGTCGTCAATCCGGCCAGCATCGTCCCGTCAAGAACCTCATAAGCAAGAAGAAGCCCGTCTACCCGCTGAGTGACTACCTCACCAGCTACCTCAAACGGTACGACCGGCT
>JAUIJQ010000452.1 GCA_030431165.1 Rhodothermia bacterium
TTCCAACAGCGTCGAGCAACGCGGCACGCGCTTCGGCGGATTCAAACTCACCCAGCGCATAGACCGCGGCTTTGCGCACCTGCACGTGTGACGAACCCTGCAGTATTCTCCGGAGCGACGCCACAGCCTCACCTTCGGACTGAACATCTGTCACGAGATAAACGGCTGCTTTTGCAAGCTCGGTCTCTACGGACTGCAGTGCGACGCGCTCGAGGATGGCGAGTAGTTTTGACTCGTCCATTCCGGATTCAGCCAGCGCGTAGAGTGCAGCCTTTCTGGTCTCGAGGCTATACTGACTGGACAGGACGGCTTCGACTGACGGTCCGCTCAGGTCTTCGGCTACCGCCTGCACATTGGCGTCATCAAACCCGGCCGCCGCAGTGCCGGCTTCATCGGTCGTGACGAGCCCGTGCCACCGGTGCGCTAGTCCCATGACGGCGTCGGCAGTTCCGGTGGCGAGGCTTCCGAGTACGTTGAGGTTTGCGACTGCGAGGATCACGAGGGCCATGACGCCCGCAAATTCCATGGATCGTCTACTCATGGTTCTGCCCGGTCTAGGGTGTTGTTAGTTGCCGCCGCCAAGAATCTCGAGCAGCGCCTCCTGTGCGGCGGGGCTGCCGATCTCACCAAGTGCCCTGACGGCTGCCTTGCGCACTTCTCTGCTTGGGTCTGACATCGCAGCGGTCTTGAGGACCGGAATCGCTTCGTCAGTACCAGAGTCGCCCAGGGAATAAGCAGCGGCTTTGCGCAGTTCCGCACTTTCATCGTCTCGCAGAACTGAGACGAGCATCGCCGCAGCGTTGGCTGAGCCGTCATCCGCAAGCTGATACAGGACTGCCTTGCGGACTTCCATCAGCGGTGCGTTGCGCAAGATGTTTACAAGGAGATCATTGTCGGTTGCGTGATCTTCGAGTGCATACACAGCGGCTTTGGCGACGTCGGGGTCTTCGTTGCTCATAGCAACATCCGACAGGAACTGCACGGCTGACGCGCCGTCATTTTCAGCAACATCTCCCATCGCATACAAGACAGCCTTACGCACTTCGGTCGTTGCGGCTGAGGCGTAGATCGAGCGGAGCGCCGCAGCGACGCCGGCCGATTCCACATCAGCGAGCGCGTACACGGCCGCCTTCTGGAGTTCCGGCTCCTGCATGTCGGTCGCGACCGACGTCAGCAACGGTACAACGTCCTGCGCATCGTGATCACTCAACGCATATAGCGCGGCTTTCCGAACTTCAACCGACTGGGCGTTGCGAAGGATGTTCATCAGCCGACTCGCCACCTGAGGCCCCTCAACATCGCCAAGCGCGTATGTTGCCGCCTTGGCCAGTTCGGGCTCGTCTGCACCAAGCGCCAACCGGCTCAGGCTTTCAGCGGCCGCATCCCCTTCCAGGTCAGACATACCGTAGACGGCTGCTTTGCGCACCTCGACGGGAGCCCCTGAAGCGAGGATTTCCGCAAGCGCCGCAGAAGCGGCTGCCTCGTCATCAAAATCTCCCAGCGCGTACACCGCAGCTTTTGCCACATCGGCTGACGGATCATTCAGTGCGATCGACTTGAGTCGCGCAAACACTTCGGGCGTTTCCGCGTCGCCGAGTACGTGCACGATGCGACGCCTCATACCGGGGTCGGTCGCGGAGTCATACAGACGCTGCAACGTCGCAACGGCCTCTGCATCGCCCATGTCGCCGAGTGCATACAGCGCGGCCATTGCAACCTCGCGGTCATCATTTTCGCGAAGCGACTGCACAACGGCCTCATATTCCCGATTGCCCGCGCGCGCCAGACCCTGGGCAACGGTGATCATCTTGGATCGCGCGTCGTCAGCATATCGAGAACGCCGGTAGTCTTCCACGAACGATTCGTAGCACCGGTACGTCGCTTCTGAAACAGCGGCGCGCTGCTGCTGCGAAAAGCAGGCCCAGAAGGCCGCGTCGTCAGCGAGATCATGGTCTGAGTAGTTCGCGGAGAACCGCGCAAAAGCCGCCTGGGCTTCTGACCACTGCTCGTTGACCATAAGGTCATTCGCCGCCTTGTATGCGGCATCGGCCGCGTTTTGCGCCGACGACGGCCGCACGCCCGCAATGACGGCAACGGCAACAAGAAGGGCGCAATGTTTCAAGGTTCGGATCATCGTGATTCTCTTGATTGGGTGTAAAACCAGATTCAAAGATGGTATAGTTGTTTCGCTGAGCGTGGCTATATCTGTCCGCCGGCGCCCGGCCGTTCAGCGGTTGCACGCGACCGACCAAGCTGCTCCCGGTCAATCCGAAACAGCAGCGCGCGCCGATCAATTGCGTTTCGTACAAGCTCAACGCCGGGCTCGTCGGCCGAGGCGTCAAGGTTCGCTATCTGCAAAAGCACAAACTCGAGTTCGCGTACGAGCTCTGACATTCTCCTGTCGCCGTCGTCTTCCAGCGACGTGCGTACAATTTCTGCGCGCCGGCCAAGCTCACGCGCCTGCTGGGATCCACCGCTTGTTGCGGCCCCGTTGACAAACTGCAGCAAAACGATTTCCGACTGTGCCAACAGTTCACCAGCCGATTGGCCCGTAAGCAGGTACTCGCCCGTCCCATCATTGCCTGATCGAACGTTCGACTGGTCTTCCTCGCCGGCGAGTTGCGAGCCCGAAGGCGCCGGAACGGATGCCAATTTTCCGATACCAAACCCGACGGCGATCAGCACAATGGCCGCGACCAGGCGGGACGTCAACGGAGACAGCAGTCTCAGTCCCCCTCCGGATCTGCGCCCGGCAGAACCCCGATCAGACACCAGCGGCAAAACGTTTGTCGGCGCAGACGCTTCTTCAAGCACGCGCCCGATAACGCGATCGTGGAATCCGTCCCAAAAAGCGTCGCCGGGATCCTGGTGTGAACGCATCCGGCTTAGCTCAATCGTGCCCTCAAGCGCTGTAAACTCTTCGCGACATGCGGCGCAGGTTGCAACGTGTGCGTCGAGTTGAGCGCGCTGTTCGTCGGAGGCCTCTCCAAAAAGCACCTCGGCCATCACGTCTTCAAACTCGGGGCACAACTCCCCGTTGTTCGGCGTCAAGTCAGGTGTATTGCCAAAGCTTCTCATGCTTCATCCCTCCAGTCAGTCGCCACGTCGGCGAGCGCTACGCGCATCTTGCGCGTTGACCTGAACAGCAGGCTCTTCACAGTCCCAACCGCGATGTCCAGCGACTCGGCTATCTCCGCCATTGTCTGATCCTTGTAGTGACGCAGAACAAAGGCTGCGCGCTCGCGGTCGCTCAGTGTTTCCAGCGCAGATTGAATGCGACGATTCAACTCGTTGCTTTCAGACTGGCGATCCGGCAGCGGCGATTCAGCCCGCTGCTCGGGCACGGACTCGTTGTCCGCGAACGGAGTCGTAATCGATCGGATCTTTGAGCGTTTGCTGTTCAAGAATGTGTTCACCGTTATGCGATGCAGCCATCCGTACGCTGACCCGTCTCCGCGAAACTGATGGAGGTGGCGGTACGCGCGTATAAACACGTCCTGCGCCAGATCCTCAGCATCGTGGTGATTGCCCGTCAGGTCCACGGCGAGGTAGTAG
>JAUIJQ010000453.1 GCA_030431165.1 Rhodothermia bacterium
CAAGCGCGATCGCTCCTCCGTTGGGATTTACCCGCCGATCATCCGGACTAACGCCCAGTTCTCTGAGGACTGCGATCGACTGGGCAGCAAACGCCTCATTGAGTTCGATAACATCCATGTCGTCGACCTGGAGTCCGGCACGCGACAAGGCGCGGCGCGACGCACCAACGGGACCGATCCCCATGATGCGGGGCTCAACGCCGACAACCGCGGAGGCAACAAAACGGGCACGCGGCCGCAATCCGAACTCGGATGCTGCGCGCGCACTTCCCACAAGAAGCGCACACGCTCCATCGTTCAATCCGGATGAATTGCCGGCGGTGACGGTGCCGTGCCCGTCATGTCGGAACGCCGGACGTAAGCGGGCAAGGCCCTCGATCGTCGAGTCGTGTCGAATGAACTCATCGTCTGCCACAACGACCGGGTCGCCTTTTCGTTGCGGGATCTCGAGCTGGACAATTTCCTTTGCAAGCCGGCCAGACCGCTGCGCTCGCGATGCCTTCTGTTGTGAGGCGAGCGCGAACTCGTCCTGGTCAGATCGCGAGATGTCGTACTCTGAAACCAGATTCTCGGCGGTGCAACCCATCTCATCGACGCCGTACGTATCCCGCATTTTCGGATTTACGAAACGCCAACCGAGACTTGTGTCGAACATCTCGGCGTCTCTACCAAACGCGCGAGACGGCTTTGACACCACGTAAGGCCCACGCGTCATGTTCTCCGCACCCCCGGCAACAAAAAGATCTCCGTCTTCACACCTTATCGCACGCGCAGCAGCCACAAACGCACTCATACCCGACGAACACAGCCGGTTCAAGGTTTCTCCAGGGACCGTGTACGGTAGGCCCGCGAGCAGCAACGCCATTCGGGCGACATTACGATTGTCTTCCCCCGCCTGATTGGCACAGCCCAGCAGCACATCATCAATCTGGCTGGTAACGTCACCGGGATGCCGCGCGACAAGTTGGCTGATTACATGCGCGGCGAGATCATCGACACGAACCGATGAAAGGGCACCCCCAAGCCGTCCGATTGGCGTGCGGACTCCGTCGAAAATGTATGCGTCAGCCATGCTGATCTCTAGTCAGATAGTCGTGATCACTACCGCTACCACGATCATTTATGACCGCCGTGATCATTAATGATCGCTGCGACCGTTTTCGTCGGCGATATCACTGCTCCCGATGCTATTGCCGTGTCGCTGCGACTTCCTGTAAACCGTTCCCCGGAATACCGCAACAAGCTCGTCGCCTACATGCACGTCAACATCATACGTTCCCGTACGCGTCGTCAGCGACCGCTCAACCGCCGTTGCAACAAGGCGTGATCCAACAGTGACTGAGCGTGAGTAGCTCATCGCGTTGCTGAGCGCGAGGGCTACAACGCCGTGGCTGTTGGCAGCAAATGCGAGGGCAGAGTCGGCAAGTGCGAATGCTATGCCGCCATGCGCGATGCCGAATCCATTGACCATCTCCGCTCGTACGGTCATGGATACAATGCACCGACCGGGCTCGACCGTCTCGACACGGATTCCCAGCCATTGACTGAAGCGATCGCGCTCCATCATGGCGTTGACGATTGCTTTTGCGCTAGTCGCCATACACCTTTCGACCCGTCTGCGCGAGTTCAACCAGCATCGGACTCGGGCGGTAGCGATCTTCCGCGTACCGTTCGCGCAGGGCGTTGATGCGACCCAACAGAACTGCTGCCCCGGTTTCATCCGCCCATTGCAACAGTCCGCGCGGATAGTTCACGCCCTTCGTCATCGCGAGGTCGATGTCTTCGGGGGATGCAACATTCCAGAATACCGCATCGACAGCCTCGTTCATCAACATCGCTGTGATGCGATCCACGATCGATCTGGCCAGATCCTGGTCAAATGTCGGCACCGCGTCAGGTGCACCCGGCGCATAGTCGTAGTATCCGCGACCGCTTTTGCGTCCAAGGAACCCGGCTTCAACCATACGCTGCTGCGTTATCGACGGTCTGTATCGCGGGTCGTGGTAGAAAGCCTCATACACGCTTCGGGTGACGGCGAAATTCACGTCGTTACCGATCAGATCCATTAACTCGAACGGTCCCATCCGAAATCCGCCAATCTCGCGCATGGCCCAATCGATAGTGGGCACATCGGCAACACCTTCGTCGAGGAGCCGCAGCGCCTCGCCGTAGAACGGCCTTGCGATACGATTGACGATGAATCCCGGCAGGTCACGCGCCATAACCGGCACCTTGCCCCAATTCTGCGCGAGGACGTAAGCGATGTCTTTCACGGCGTCCAGCGTTTGGACTGAAGCCACAACTTCAACAAGCGGCAACAGCGGCGCCGGATTAAAGAAGTGCATCCCAACAACACGGCCTGGATGCTGACATGCACCGGCTATGGCACTGACCGACAGTGACGACGTATTTGTTGCGAGAATACAACCCGCAGACACGACGCCCTCGAGGTTGCGAAAGAGACGCTGTTTCGCCTCAAGGTCTTCGACGATTGCTTCGATTACAACCGACGGCGCCAGATCTTCCAAGTCGGATGCAAACGAGATACGAGCAAGGGCTCGATCGCGCTCGGCTTCGGTGATTTTTTCTTTCTTGGCGAGCCGCCCAAGAATACCGTTCAGATTAGCCTCAGATGCTGCCAGCGCATCGGTGTCGCGATCAGCAATGACGACGCTCTGGCCGGCCATCGCTGCGACTTGTGCGATCCCCGTCCCCATGGTACCCGAACCAACGATGCCGATCGTCTGGAATCCGGTCTGGAAGCCTGACTGGAAGCCCTTCTGGCTGCCTGTTTTCTTTTCTGTCGACACCGTCCCTCCGGTCACTTGCCCGAATACTTCGGTTTCCGCTTGTTGATAAATGCGTCAACGCCTTCCGCGTAGTCTTCCGTTGAGCCTGCGACCTGCTGAAGCGTTGCCTCAAGCGTAAGCTGCGCCTCGAGGTCGTTTGTAAACGACGCATTCAGAGCCTGCTTTGTCAGCGCAAGACCGCGCGTCGGCATTGCCGCCAGTTCACTCGCAAGCTTACTGGTCGAATCATCGAACTCACCTGCCGGAAACACGCGGGCGATCAATCCTAATGCACAGGCCTGGTCGGCCGAAATGCGATCCCCCAACATCATGAGTTCGGCCGCTTTCTGTAGGCCGACGATGCGTGGCAGAAAGAAGGTGCCCCCACTATCCGGAATAAGTCCGACACGGGAGAATGACTGGATGAAACTTGCGGCGTCGGATGCAACAACGATGTCACACGCAAAGGCAAGATTGGCACCGGCACCCGCCGCGACACCGTTGACCGCACAAAGAACCGGCTTCTCCAGCGCACGGATCTGTCGGATGATCGGATTGTAGCTGCCTTCTACGATGTCGGCGAGCTGCGACGTGTTACCGGGTTCCGGCACGACCTCTGAAAGGTCCTGGCCCGCGCAAAATGCCCTCCCCGCGCCGGTAAGCACAACGCAACGCACGCCGTCGTCTGACCCAACAGCGGCCAGGGCTTGCTGCAGGTCGCCGGCCATCTCACGGTTGAAGCTGTTCAGCACATCTGGGC
>JAUIJQ010000008.1 GCA_030431165.1 Rhodothermia bacterium
GATCGTCCAACGCGTATCAAGCCGCGTACCGGTGGGCCTGATCACAAACGGGTTCGCCGAGATACAACGCAAGAAACTGGCAGCATTCCCAACGATGACTGACGAGATGCGCGCGGTGATCATCTCTGAGGACGTCGGGTACATGAAGCCACATCCCGCTCTCTTCGAGGCCGCGCGGAACGCGAGCAACACAAGCGGGCCGATCTTGTACGTGGGCGACTCGTTTCACTCAGACGTTCGCGGCGCCCTTAGAGCGGGGTGGTCAGTTGCCTGGTACCGACCAGAGCACGTGGCGGACGAGCCGGCTGACACCAATGCATTAAACGCACTCCGGTCCCGACACGCGGGGCCTGCCAGGGCCCATATCGTACGGACGCTAGAGGAAGTCGACGAGCTGACCCGGTAAGTTGCACGACCAGGGCTCGCAAGAACAAGAAAGGGCTGCGCGCCTTTGGCTCGCAGCCCAAACCTTGATTCCAGACCATACGCCTGGAAGTCATTCCTCGACACGAGGCCTCCCTGCCTGATCGTTCTCTCGAACAACCCGGCGGTGGGAGGCCCGATCTCCGGGTTCTATCGGTCGCGTTGGCAACCGCCTCACCGCATGGGCACACGGTGATTCTCTGCTTTGCTTCCATTGCTGGAGCACAACAGAGCAGAACCCATAGCCGCCCACTCACACATTGGTTGGTAACCGTGTAAGCAGTTGATTCGTCTGCTTGTCCATCAGCATCGGATTACTCCGACGCCGACGTGCAAAGCACCACGACTTCTCGCAAACGGCCGGTTTGGTCGCACGTGTTTTCACACGTACAGCCGCACCCACTGTTTTGAGTGCCGCGCTCCGCTTCTTTACACCATCGAGGGGCGTCAGCCAAGATGACGTCTTTCCACGGAGATTCGGGGATATCATCATCGGGACCCGGTTGCCGAAACAACGGGGGACCAATTGACGAAGCAAAGCACCGGAGGCACGACCGCGACGGGTTACCCCGCGCAGTCTTCTGCTGTTGGGTCTCCCCAAGAGCAGATGCACGTTCCAAAGTGCCTGGTTCATCGGTCGGCAAAGCCTTCCTGATTTCCCGGAATGGCCCGAGCTTTCGCTACTGGCTGTGCGGTACACTACCGGACGTCTCCATCGGCGTTTCCCATAGCCACCCCACTCTTTCGAGCAGCGAAGCGCCGGCATTCACCAACTTATCGCAGCGCTAGGCGCTACGGCGACGACACGTGCAATAACCACACAGGATCAGCGCTCCAGACTTCGGAGCAGGCGAGCCTCATGCAGCCCAGAGACCTCAGTCGCGTCAAGGAACAGTGACGTGGGTACCTCCGACCATCCAGGATTCAGCAACCGGGGCAGCGCCCCACGGACAAGTCCGTTGTCACCGGGCCTGAAAAGTCATCGCTGGTAGGCCACGTACGACGCAATGATAGGCGGCCTTCGCGTCCGTTGTCAACGCGAATACAATCAAACACATCCACAAAGTATGCACAGCAGTTTCCACCCGTTTTCCACCGATTGATGTTCAAAACAAGCGGTGTCTGGCACTGCAGCCCCTCCAAGCGCAAGGGCTGCAATGATCAGCGGGTGTGTGGCGATCGTGGAAAACCGTCGATCGCTGTCTTCGTCGCTGTGGAGCGGCCGAGGCATCTGGCGCGGAGGGCCGCAAAAAAAGCCCGGCTGACGACCAAGCCGGGCTTTAACCCATCGGAATGCCCGAAGCACGTGCCAACGGGGTGGCAACCGAGGTCCTGGCGGACGCCCGTATCCAGGCAGCATGAGGCCCCTAAAGGTACCCACGACTACCCGCTTGCGCAACAATAACGGATACAAAGACGATTATGGACCGCAGACACCGCGACAGAGCCGGGGCAATAGCGGCTATATGAGGCCGAGCTGGCCGAGGAAGATGCGCACCGCAGACGGATACAACAGGATCGTCAACACCAGCCCCCCAACCGCGCCACCAAGATGCGCGTCGTGCGCGATCCGCGATCCGGCCCCCTCCTGCCCCTCACGCATCGCATACGCCGAAAAGAACATAAACAGGACCGCGTACAGCGCCGAGGGGATCCCGATCGGGATAAACATCACATAGATCGGCTCAAGCGGCGCAAACAGGCAGAAAGCAAACAGCACCCCGCTAATGGCACCCGAAGCCCCAACTGCGGCATACGCGTGGTCATCCCTGTGACGGTAGTACGTAAACGCGTGCGCGACCAGGAGCGCCCCGAAATACAGAATCGCAAATCGCACCGACCCCAGCGTCAACTCCAGGGCAGGCCCGAAGAAGAACAATGTGATCATGTTGAACAGCAGGTGCGCGATGCCGGCGTGAAGGAAACCCCCGGTTATAATTCGATACCACTCACCCGAAGCAACTGCAACCGGACGAAAAGAATACCGATCGAGCACACTGTGGTCCAACATCAACGCGTGGAAACTCACGAGGACGTTCACAACCAACAACAACGCCGTGACCGGCGTCTGCACGAAGTACTCCATGGCTTAGAGCGCGTCGACGCCGGCGAAGCTTGCGATTACCGACTCAAGAAGCGTGCGACCATCCGTTGAACCAAGCAGGCCCTCCACGTGTCGCTCGGGATGCGGCATCATGCCTAACACGTTGCCCCGGCGATTAACAATCCCCGCAATGTTGCGAACCGAACCGTTCGGATTTGCATCCGCCGTTGCTTCGCCCGCCGCATTGACATATCGGAACACAACCTGACCGTTTGCCTCCATCTCGTCGAGCTGCTGATCGGTCGCGAAGTAGTTCCCGTCGCCGTGGGCAACCGGAATTTCGAGCTGCTGCCCGGTCTCAAGTGAGCCGGTAAACGGATTGGCGGTACTCTCAACACGAAGCTGGACCGGGCGACACACAAAACGAAGCGACGCATTTCGCAGCAGTGCGCCCGGTAGCAGGCCTGCCTCACACATAACCTGGAAGCCGTTGCAAATCCCCATTACGAGGCCGCCGTCGTTTGCAAACCGAACGACGTCGCGCATGATCGGCGAAAAACGCGCAATGGCACCCGACCGCAGGTAGTCGCCGTACGAGAAGCCGCCGGGAGCAATCACAACGTCGACATCCCCAACGGAGCCCTCCTTGTGCCAGATAAACCGCGTCTCAACGCCGAGGACGTGCTTCATTGCGTGGAACGCATCGTGGTCACAGTTTGACCCGGGGAAGACGAGAACTCCGAACTTGACTGCCATACCTTCGAGCAACGACGGATTTGAGGTGTACGTACCGGTACAAACGCGTGCGATTCAGTGGAACCGCGCCATGAAAGTACACGTTTCGTGCGTTTCGGCCCCAACGACACGCTAATTTTCACCCCTCGTTCGTTCCCCCGCTACCGCACGGCCAGCGACCCAACCGATGATCCCCAAGGAACTGTTCAAGAAGATCCGGAAGCTGGAGATCCGCACTCGCGGACTCGTCAACAACGTCTTTGGGGGTGAATACCACTCGCGCTTCAAGGGCCAGGGGATGGAGTTTGCCGAGGTCAGGCCCTACCACATTGGTGACGACATCCGGAGCATCGACTGGAACGTGTCGGCCCGCACGGGTGAGACGTACGTAAAGGTCTTCGAGGAGGAACGCGAGCAGACCGTCATGCTGGCCGTCGATATCTCGGGGTCAGAGGACTTTGGGTCATCCTCCAAGTTCAAGCGCGAAATCGCTGCAGAGATCTGCGCCATTGTCGCGTTCAGCGCCATCAAGAACAACGACAAGGTTGGCCTCCTGCTTTTCTCGGATGAAGTCGAACTGTTTGTGCCACCCGAAAAAGGCCGACGCCACGCGCTGCGTATCATCCGGGACCTGTACGCCCATGAGGCCAATTCGCGCGGGACGTCTCTTGGAGTCGCCTTTGGGCACCTTCTCCACGTCCTCAGGCGCCGCTCAATAGTGCTCGTAATCAGTGACTTTCTTGATTCCGGATTCGAGAAGCCGATGAAGGCGCTGGCACGGAGGCACGACACGGTAATCGTCCAACTGATCGACCCGCGCGAAGAATCGATCCCCGCGATCGGACTTGTCGAGCTGACTGACGCCGAGACCGGAGAGACGGTAGTCGTTGACACGTCAAGCGACCGTGTCAGAGAATGGGTTTCAGATGCCGCCTTTGCGCGCCACGCTGAACTCGACGAGCTGTTCCGGCGCAACCGCGTTGACCGGGTCGCTATCCGAACCGACGAAAGCTATCTGGAGCCACTCGTCGAATTCTTCCGAAGACGAACGCGCGCTCGATGAATCGCCTGCTGCCAGCCTCATCTCTTGTACTGATCGCCCTGTGCTTTGCGGCGCAGACGGCTACGGCACAACTGGTGCGTGCATACATCGTCGAGGACAGCGTTACGGTTGGCGACAGACTCACACTTGTCGTCGTTACCGAGCGCGGACCGGATGATGTCACCACGTTTCCAGCGTTCGACCCTCGCCCCGGCCAGGCCGGTGGCGTCCTTGGAGACCTGGTTGTCTTCGGGCCTCGCTCCCGCGGGACAACGCTCCTCGGCGTTGGATACGACTATCCCGTCGCAGACACCATCACATTTGAGGTTGCGACTTTTGCAATCGATTCGGCATTTGTCCCGCAGATTGCCGTCACCGTTACCCGGAACGGCGAACAACGACGGGCAACATCCGAGCCCTTCTTCTTCCCTGTTGAACGCCTGGTCTCAGAGGACGCGACGGCCCTGCGTGACATCACACCGATTGCGCGGTTCCGACGAAACTGGCTTCCGCTTTTCCTTGTCCTGATCGGGTTGGCGCTTGCCGCGCTGGCGCTTCGGTGGTGGTGGCAACGGCCTGCACCGCCGCCGCCACCCGTCGAGGAGCCGGTGGTTGAGGTGCCCATCGAAAGTGCAATTGCTGAGGCAACGCGTCGGTTGGATGCACTGGAACAAGCGCCGATCGGTACCGCCCCGGCCCAGCGCGCGTACTACATCGAACTCTCGGAAACGCTGCGGACCTATCTCGAAAGGAAGCTGTCTGTCCCCGCGCTTGAGAGCACGACGGCCGAACTCGTGCACGACCTGAAATCCGGCAACGCCAAGACGACGCTTCCCGAAGACGTTGTCGCGGATGTCCGCACAGTTCTCACACAATCAGACCTGGTCAAGTTCGCGAAGCATCAGTTTCCCGAAGCTGACTCGAGGGCGATCCTGGGTGAGACACGCGTACTCATCATGCGCGTCGAGGACAAGGCCGGTGCGCGGCCAAAGGCGCCGGTTGTGCCCGCCGACGAGGCAGGTGAAGCCAGCCAGCCACAACAACCGGCCGAGCCGGCTCAGTCAGCCGAGCCTGCCCAATCAACTGAACAGGCCCAATCAGCCGAACCGGCCGAGCCAGATACACACGGACTCGACCAGCCAACGTACGCCGACGATGACCGCAACAGCTAGACTTGTTTCGATGTTGCGGTCATCGTCGTCGCTGTCGGTACTGACGGGCGCCGGTATGAGCGCAGAGAGCGGCATACCGACGTTCCGCGATGCCGGTGGGTTGTGGGAAGATGAGGACCCCGTGTCGCTTGCTTCGGTCGATGGGTTCCTCGCCAATCCGGCGCGCGTACAGCGCTGGTACGCGGAGCGCCTTCGTGGCGTTATGGACGCGCAGCCGCACAGCGGTCACGTCGCGCTCGCCGAGCTGGAGTCTGAGCTTGATGTCACCGTCGTAACGCAGAACGTCGACGGACTCCATAGCCGCGCGGGGTCCACAAACGTCCTCGAGATGCATGGTAACATAACCCGCCACTTCTGCGTTGAATGCCAGGACAACACGGGGCCGGGCCTGTCGACGCTGACATCAACAGTCGATACTGCAGGTTCAGCGCCTGGGCTGGTGCAGTGCACGCTTTGTGGCGGCTTGATTCGTCCGGCTGTCGTGTGGTTCGGGGAAATGCTGCCACACGGCGTATTCTCGCGAGCCGTCGAGGCCGTTGCTGAGTCAGACGTATTCCTGAGCATCGGTACGAGCTCGTCGGTGTATCCCGCTTCTTCGCTAATTGAAGTCGCGCAGTCCAACGGCGCGTACACCGTGGAAATCAACGTAGCGCCGAGCGTAGCGGCCAGCCGATTTGACGACTCAATAACGGGGCGGGCAGGCCAGGTTTTGCCGAAGCTGGTTTCGGAACTGCGCTCCACCGTTTCGGCTCCAGAAACCACCTGATTGCACTCAATGGAATTTGCGCAGCCAATATGGCTCCTGCTACTTCTTCTTGCGCCGGCCCTTGCCGGCTGGGAGTGGTTCCGCGCGCAGAAGCGTACCGGCGTGCGCTACAGCAGCGTCGGGTTGTTGCGCAATGGACCCCGATCGCTTGCAGCACGATTGTCCTGGCTGCCCAGCGTTCTGCGCACGGCTGCGTTCTGTCTGTTCGTGCTGGCACTCGCGCGTCCTCAGAAGCGGGACCAGCGAACCGAAGTGTTCGCAGAGGGCGTCGACATCATGATGGTTCTCGACACATCGACCTCGATGCGTGCCCAGGACTTTCAGCCAAACCGCTTCGAGGCTGCGCGCGAAGTGGGGGCCGAGTTTATTCGGGGGCGAACATCAGACCGCGTCGGACTTGTCGTCTTTGCGGCGAAGGCATACACACAGGCCCCACTGACGCTCGACTACGAATTCCTGCAGACGATGCTCGACGAGGTCGAGGTCGGGGTGATTGAGGACGGCACGGCGATTGGCACGGCGCTCGCAATGGCGGTGAACAGGCTGAAGGACACCGATGCAAAAAGCAAAGTTGTAATACTGCTCACTGACGGCCAGAACAACCGGGGTGAAATTGACCCGGTCACGGCGGCCGAAGTCGCAGAGGCGCTCGGCGTTCGCGTGTATGCCATCGGTGTTGGCGCACGTGGTGAGGCACCTGTCGTCATTGATCATCCGCTTATCGGTCGGCAGCGTCGGATGATGCCCGTCGAAATTGACGAAGAGATGCTTGGCTCGGTTGCTTCTCTCACCGGAGGCAAGTACTTCCGTGCTACAAACCGTGAGGCGCTTCGTGAGATCTATGGAGAGATCGGCGAACTTGAAAAGACCAAGATCGAGGAGCTGTCGTACACCCGATTCGATGAAAAGTATGCTCGGTTTCTCTGGCCCGCGCTCGTGCTGCTGATGCTCGAGATCCTACTCTCGAACACACGACTCCGGAGGTTGCCCTGATGGACTGGCTCAATCCTCAGTACTTCTGGGTCTTTGCGGCCGTACCCGCTGCGGCGCTCCTGTTTTTCTGGAGTGCGCGGAGACGGATTAGCCTGCTCTCCCGATTTGGGGATTCACCGGTGATGGCGCGCCTGACAAACACGGTCAGTGCACGCCGGCGAAGGTGGAAAGCCGGGCTGCTCGTGCTTGCCCTTGCCTTCACGACGCTCGCGCTTGTTGGACCGCGGTTCGGAACGCAGATCCGCGAAGTCAAACGCGAGGGTGTAGACCTGATCATTGCCCTCGATGTCTCCCTGTCGATGCAGGCCGAAGACGTGGCGCCGAGCAGGTTGGAGCGATCGAAAAACGAGATCAAGCGGTTGCTCGACGAACTGCGCGGTGACCGCGTCGGGCTGATTCTGTTTGCGGGCGACGCTTTCTTGCAGTGCCCGTTGACAAGCGACTACAGTGCCGTCAAGCTGTTTCTCGATGTCGCGAATCCGTCATTGATACCTACTCCCGGAACCGACTTCGGTGCGGCCCTTCAACTCGCCATGCAGGCGTTCGACCGATCCACCGAGTCTGAATCATCCGACGAGAAACGTACACGCGCGCTGCTGTTTGTGTCGGATGGCGAAAACCACATCGATGGCATCGAAGGGATGATTCAGGACGCACGTTCTGCCGGCGTCGTCATGTTTGCCGCAGGCGTTGGAGAGACTGAAGGCGCACCGATCCCAACGGGACGCGCCCGGGGTCAGACTACGTACAAGAAGGATCGACAGGGACGAATCGTATCGACCAAACTCGAAGAGGCCGTTCTGCAGGAGCTGGCCGAAGAGGGTGCCTATTTCCGGATTGCCCGCACCGCTTCATCGCTCAACAAAATATCCAGCGCCCTCGATCGTTTAGAGAAGAGTGAGTTTGCGGCCGAGGAGTACGAAGAGTACGATGAACAGTACCAGTGGCCCCTTGCGATCGGTCTCCTGCTGCTTGTGGGCGAGTTCCTCATCTCAGATCGCGTCCGTCCGGGCCAGAAAAAGGAGGACGATACCCTGACCGCGACTGATCTCGCTTAATCGCTCAAATGGTGCTCTATTCGAGAAACATAGTGCTTCTGTGCGCCGCAGCGCTCGCGTCGGCCGGCTGCTCTCCCGATGGGGGTAGCGGGCGCAAGGGCAACGGGTTGTTTCAGCGAGGCGAGTTTGATCAAGCCGTTCTTGCCTACCAGGAGGGCATAGAGCGCTTCGAAGATGCCGACATTACGCGCGTTCACAGCAACCTGCTCAATAACCAGGGTGCCTCGTACTACCGTGGCGAAAACCACGAAGCCGCGAAGAACGCCTTTATCAAGTCCATTGCCATGGCTGACGACCGGGCCGAGCAGATCCGTGGCTCGTACAACGCCGGGAACGCGGCCTTCGGATCTGACGAAAAACCGGTGTCAGCCGATTTTTTTCGCCAGGCCCTCCTACTCGATCCTGACAATGTCGATGCGAAGTACAACTATGAGTTCGTCAAGCGGCAGCTCAAGCGGGATCAACAGGACGACGAACAGCAACAAGGCGGCGACGAGCCACCACCAAAACCGTCAGACTACGCCAAGGAGTTGAAGGCGAGGGCCGACGCACTTGTCGCCGAACGGCGCTACCGCGAAGCGCACGCACTCATGACGGACGGATTGAAAAGCGACCCGACCATCAAGGCGTTCCAGACGTTCATTGACCGAACTGCCTCTATTGCCGATATCGACGAAGGAACCATCGCCCCGCAATGAAAATGACGCAGCGACTGATTGCTTTTCCGGCCCTGTTGGCGACGCTGGCTGTACTGTCGGCCGCTCCGGCGACCGCGCAGACGGGGGCGGAGTACTTTCACCAGGGCGCCCAATCGTTCATCGCAGAAGATCTGAACAGTGCCGAGACGGCCGTACGAGCGGGGCTGGAGTCTTATCCGGACGATGAGGCGCTGCGTGAGCTCCAGCGCCTTATCGATGAAGCCAGGCAGCAGCAACAGCAACAACAACAGCAGCAGGGCTCCAACGACCAGGAATCATCCGACGATCAGCAACAGGAGCAGGAGCAGGGTCAGCAGGACCAGAGCGAGGAGCAACAGGGCGACCAGTCAGAATCAGACCAGCAGGAGTCTGAAGACCAGCAGCAGGAGCAGGAGCAGCAGGAGCAGAATCCTCAGGAGCAGGAAGGTGAGCAGTCGGGTGACGAGAATGAGGAGCAGGAAAGCGAGGGAACGCCACAGCCCGAGGAGATTGACCCGAACCGGCTGAGTGAAGCAGATGCAGAGCGCATCCTGCAGGCCCTTGCGAATGAAGAGGAGCAGCTTCTCCGAGAGGTCCAGAAGATCAAAGGGCGCCCGCGGCGTGTAGAGAAAGACTGGTAGTGAGTTTTTCATTGAGCATACGACCGATGCGGTTCGCAACGGCGCTGATGGCCGTCATGGCGGTCGCGTGGTTGGGCCCCGCGCACGACCTCCGGGCCCAGGACCTCCGCGTTGTTGCGCTGGTAAACGAATCAACAATCGGGACGGAAGATCGGCTTACGTACACGGTCGAGATTCAGGGTAGCTCCCTTCCCGAAGTGGAGACACCACAGCCGCCGAAGACCTCGGGGCTCGCGCTCTCAAGTCCATTCCCGAGCACGTCGCGCAACATAGCCGTTGTCAATGGGGAAATGACGGTCAGTCTTGGATTCTCGTGGGCGTTTTCACCGGTCGGCGAAGGTGAGGCTGTTATCGAACCCATGACGATTACCGCTGGTGGCAAGCAGTATGAAACAGAGCGGGTTCGTGTGAAGGTTGTTCCGCAGTCGCAGCGCCCCGCGCGTCGTCGGTCGAACTCTCTGTTCGATCAACTTGCCGGACCCACCGACGAGCCCCAGACGGAGATATCTGACCGGGACATCTTCATCCGTGCGGCGCCGAGCAAACGAACCGCTTTCCAGAACGAGCAAATCACGATCGAGTACGGACTGTATTTTCGAAACGGCATTCAGCTACGACAGAGTCGTCTTGCGGATTCGTGGGATGCTGAGGGGTTCTGGCGGGAAGAACTCGAAGTTGAAAGTCGCCCGGTTCCGCGCACCGTCGTGGAGAACGGCCTGCGGTACAACATGATTGTGCTGAAGCGGGTCGCCGTATTCCCGACGCGAACCGGGCAGCTCGAAATTGACCCACTGAAGATCGAGAGTGAGGCATCAGCCGCGTTCGGCAGCCGCGATCCGTTTTTCGCCCTGCGCAACCGCTACCAACCGGTAGAACTCAGTTCGCCGTCTGTACGGATTACGAGTCGAACGTACCCGGCAAATGCGCCGGCCAGCTTTGGCGGTGCCGTCGGCAGGTTCCAGATGGATGTGAGCCTCGACCGCACCGAGATTGAGGTGGGTGAGTCCGCTCAGCTCAAGGTGGTCGTGTCGGGCTCGGGCAATATTGCCACGATGGAGGGTCCTACGGTCGACCTGCCCGGCATCTTCGAGGCCTACGATCCCCACGTTGAGTCGTCGGTAAACAGGTCTGGCAACACGGTGCGGGGGTCCAAGACATTCACGTACGTTCTGATCCCGAGATCGAACGGTACGTTCGAGATTCCGCCGCTTGAGTTCTCGTTCCTGAATGCCTCAACCGGCAAGTACGAAACGTTGAGGTCTGATGCTCACACCATTACTGTGACCGGAGATGTAGCGACGCTGTCCGCGGCGATTGCAACGGCCGGCGGTCTGCCGGTGGATGACATTCCGCCGATCATGTCAGAGGTCAAACGCTGGAGAAAGGCGGCACAACCCGTGCATCGATCAAGAACGGTCTATGCTGTGGCCCTTCTTCCGCTGCTTCTGCTTGGGGCGGCGTTTGCGTACAAGCGGCGCGAGACCCGGATTCAGTCTGACCAGCAGTTTGCCCGCAAGCGACGTGCGAACCCGGTCGCCAAACGATTCCTCAAAGAGGCGGAGTCATTTCGTGAGTCAGGTGATGCAAAGGCGTACTACGCCGCGCTCGAGCATGCCGTCAAAGGTTTTGTTGGTGACCGCCTCAACGTTGGGGAAAAGGGACTTACGATCGGGGCCTTCTGCACGCTGCTCGAAGGGCGCGGCGTACATGCAGCTACGCTCGGTGAGATCCGCAGCTTGCTTGAGGAATGCGACCATGTTCGGTTCGCCCCGATATCTCCCGACCAGCAGGCGATGAACACGGCGCACGAGCGTGCCACGACGCTGATCGAACAGCTGAATCAGCAACTCGACGACGCGTCATGAGCAAGTTGATCACGAGCAGCGCGTTGATGCTTGTCTTGCTCAGCGCGGCGCACTGTGCCATTCCAAACGTGGCACTGGCGCAATCAACGCAAACGCTTCAGTACTTCGACGAGGGGAACGGGTACTACGAATCCGGGGAATACTCAAAGGCGGCACTGTCGTACGAGAAAGCCCTGGAGACGGGCTACCGCAGCACGGAGCTCTACTACAACCTCGGCAACACGTACTACCGACTTGACGAGGTTGGTCGTTCTATCCTCAACTACGAGCGCGCCCTGCTCCTCGACCCCGAGAATCGGGCGGTGCGGCACAGCCTCGACCTCGCCCAAACGCGGATCATGGACCGGATGTCCCAGCTACCGGACAGATTCTGGACGCGCGCGTGGCGTCACGTCGTGGCCCGAATCGGCGTATCGGGCGTCCTCTGGATTGGCCTCCTGCTGTATCTTGCCGCAGCAGCAATCGTGCTATTCCGGATTCTGACCGGTTCGCGGGCACCGTGGTCCCGACGAACCGCTGCGGTGCTTGCGGCAATCGGATTGCCTGTCGTCCTGACTGCGCTGGTCGTGTCGACACGCACCGCCAACGCGCCGCGCTGTGTGGTACTCGCGGAGTCGGTTGACGTCCACGCAGAACCCGACCCGGCAGCCGAGGTCAATCTGGCGATACACGAAGGGCTGGTTGTTTTTGCACTGGATCAGGATTCCACCTGGTTCCAGGTCAGACTTCCCAACGGTGTCACCGGGTGGATTGACGGATCCGCGGTTGAGCCGATTTAGGCGCTGAGTGAGCCATGCACACAGTTGTAGTTGACGCATCCAAGCAGGTTGGCTGGATCGAAGTGGTCTGTGGGTCGATGTTCTCGGGCAAAACCGAGGAGCTGATACGACGGCTTCGTCGTGCCCGCATCGCGCGCCAACGTGTAGAAATTTTCAAGCCTGCTGTTGACGCCAGATTCTCGGAAACCGATGTCGTCTCTCATGACGAAACAGCGATCCGATCCACGCCCGTTGAAGGCGCACCCCAGATTGTCCTGCTGGCAGGATCAGCCGACGTCATCGGCATCGACGAAGCACAGTTCTTTGGCGCCGAACTCGTCAATGTGTGCCAACAACTGGCCCGGGATGGTAAACGTGTCATCGTCGCGGGACTTGACCAGGACTACCGCGGTGAGCCGTTTGAGCCCATACCCGAGCTCATGGCCGTTGCCGAGTTTGTCACAAAGTTGCACGCGATCTGCGTGGTCTGTGGCAACCCCGCGAACCATTCACAACGTATTGCCGACTCGACCAAGCGCGTGGTTGTCGGGGCCGGTGAGAGCTACGAGCCTCGCTGCAGACGGTGTTTCAGTCCGCTGCCGCAGGCGCCATCCGCCCCTCCATCCCCCTCTCCAACCGGTTCATCCGTGCCACTCACGGCCTCGCCGGATGCGACCTCCAATGCGCCCGACGAGCCGGCAGTTGAGTCCCCGTCAAGTTCTTGAGTATTGTTGCCTTCGGCCGTGCAGCCGAGTAAGTTGGCCGGGCGACGAACCCAAGACTTCCTGATGGAAAAAAGCTATCTCGTCTCCGCGCGCAAGTATCGCCCGCGGCGATTTGACGAATTGGTGGCACAATCGCACGTCACCGAGACGCTGAAGAACGCGATCAAGCTTGATCGGCTTGCGCACGCCTACCTCTTCAGCGGCCCCCGAGGCGTCGGCAAGACGACGGCCGCGCGGATCCTGGCCAAGGCCATCAACTGCAATACGCCGCTCTCCGATCGTCCTGATGCGGAACCCTGCCTCGAATGTGACTCGTGCAAGTCGTTTGACGGCGGCCGCAACCTGAACGTCATCGAAATCGACGCCGCGTCGAACAACAAGGTCGATGACATGCGTGAGCTGCGGGATACCGTACGCATCCCGCCACAGGGCGCATCGAAGAAGGTCTACATCGTTGACGAAGTTCACATGCTGTCGCAGGCTGCGTTCAACGCGCTGCTCAAGACACTCGAGGAACCGCCACCGTACGCGCTCTTCATCTTTGCGACGACCGAACCGCACAAGGTGCTTCCGACGATCCAGTCACGTTGCCAGCGGTTCGACTTCCGTCGAATAGACGTTGAAGTCATCGTTGACCACCTGAAGCACATTGCCGAGCAGGAAGGTGTCGCCGCTGATGAAGCATCTTACATGCTTCTCGCGCGGAAAGGAGATGGTGCGCTGCGTGACGCCCTCTCGGCTTTTGACCAGGCGGTGTCGCTATGCGGTCAGGATATCGTCTACGCTGACCTCGCAAACGCTTTCCGCGTCGTTGACCTTGATCGGTATTTCGACATCACCCGCTGCGCCGCCGACAGAGACAGTGCCCATGTACTCTCGATTGTCGATGCGCTTGTCAAAGAAGGCTACGACCTGACTGAGTTTCTGGGCGGACTCCTCGGTCACCTCAGGAACATGCTCGTTGCCGTCTCAACGAACTCTACCGCATTGATCGAAGCGACGCCGGAAGTCCGTGAGCGGTACCAGGCCGGGGGACGCTCGTGGACGGAATCCGATTTACTGCGGATGATGATGGTGGTCTCGGATACCGAGGAATCGCTGAAGGTCAGCCGCCAGCCGCGCCTGAACGTTGAACTGGGGCTGCTGAAGCTTGTGCATCTCGGGCGCGTCGCCGACCTGACGTCGCTGATCGGTGAACTGAAGTCGATGGACCCGAGCCAGTTTGTGGCGCGCAAGCCGGCGCGGCCTGATCACGACCAGCCCGAGCGGGAACGGTCAACAGCAACAGGGGCACAGGCAAAGCCGGAGCCCGCGCAGGCAAAGCCGGAGCCCGCGCAGGCCAAACCGGAGCTGGCGCAGGCAAAGCCGGAGCCACAGGCCAAACCAGGACCGCAGAAAGCTGAGGTCACCGAGCGCGCTGAGAAGCCCTTATCAAAGAAATCCCGCCCCGCCCCACCAGCGTCTGAGGAGGCTGGAACAAACGCCGCGCCGATCCAGGCGCCCGCAGAAGCCGCCCCGTCCCTCTTCGGAAAACCGGCACTAAAGGCGACACCGAGAAAACCATCTGTCGAGGGCTCTGCGGCCGTCGCGATCTCGACGGAGCCGACGACAGACCGGTCGGCGGTTAAACACGTCGACAATATCTGGCTGGCATTTGTTCGTTCTGTGAAGTCTGACCGTATCCACGTGGGGTCGCTGCTACAGCACGGCGCACCGGCGCGCATCATTGGTTCAACGCTGCACGTGTCAGTGCCAGATGACTTCCACAAACGACTACTCACCAACCAGGAAGCGTTTCTCCTCGATCACATTCAGTCTCATTTGCCGGATGAGTTGACGGCAATGGTATTCGATATAAAGGAGGAGATTGTAACCGACAGCGGGGAAACTGAGGAAACGTTCGACCCGTTGGAGTACATGAACAAGAAACGGGCAGAGAGCCCGGTAGTCCGCGCCATCTTCGATGAGTTTGGCGGGGAGCTCGTTTGGTGACACCAACTATCCCGCAGCGGCGGCACCTCGTATGACAGACGGAATGAACATGGCCGACATGTTCGGCAAGATGATGGAAATGCAGCAGCGGATGGCCGACACCCAGGAGGCGCTATCCGACCGTTCGGTCACGGCCGAAGCCGGCGGCGGCATGATCAAGGTAACCGCGAACGGACTGCAGCGCGTCACGGCCATCAAGATTGATCCGGATGCCGTTGACCTTGAAGATCTGGAGTTGCTTGAGGACCTGGTCGTAGCCGGTGTCAACAAGGCATTGGAAGAAGCAGCCGCACTGGCAAAAGATGAGATGAGCAAGGCCGCGGGCTCGTTCCTTCCACCGGGAATGGATCTCGGCCAACTGGGTCTCTAGCGCATGGCGCAGTACACATCGCGCTCAGTGGAAGCGCTGGTCGAGCAGTTCTCGAAGCTTCCAACGATCGGCAGAAAGACGGCGCAGCGTCTCGCCTCGTACATCCTGAAGATGCCGCGCTCGGAAGTTGTGATGCTGGCCGAGGCGCTTGTCGCCGCGAAAGATCGCGTCACGACTTGCACGGTCTGCTTTAACGTTGCCGACTCGAGTCCGTGCACGATATGTGCATCCGACAAGCGAGATCACACGACCATCTGCGTTGTCGAAGAACCGAACGACGTGATGGCCGTTGAGCGCACGCAGGAGTACCGCGGCGTATACCACGTTCTTGGCGGTGCCATCTCACCTCTCGACGGCATCGGGCCTGATGAACTCAAGATCCGCGAGCTGGTCGCCCGGGTTGCTGAACGACCCGAAGAGCGTCCAAGAGAGGTTATCCTCGCGCTGAACCCGAACGTTGAGGGTGATACCACGGCGTACTACATCTCTCAGCTTCTGGGTCCCCTCGAAGTACCCGTTACCCGAATTGCCCGCGGCCTCCCTATTGGAGGCGATCTCGAATACGCCGACGAAGCGACGCTGTCGCGGGCGTTTGAAGGACGAGTGGCGCTCTAGCGCCTAACCCAACGCAACCATGTTACTGCAACGTCGCAGCGCGCTGATCCTGGCCAGCGTGCTGCTGCTGTTATTGCTGGCTTACGTGCTTGCACCCGCACTGCAGACGTTTGCCGCCGGCCTCAGCGCTGACAACTGGCGGCGCGTCTTTTCGTCGATGCAATCGTCAAATGTCAGGGCCCTCACAAACTCTGTCTCGCTTTCGATCTTCTCGGTCCTCGGCTCGGCTGTGCTCGGTACGGGCGTTGCGTGGGCCTTGTACCGCTACAAGATGCCGGGGCGCGGATTATTCGCCACGCTCGCCGCAGTGCCCCTGGCGTTACCACCACTCGTAGGCGTACTCGCATTCCTCTTCCTCTACGGCGAAAGCGGGATTCTGCCAAGGGCATTGCAAGCGCTGCTCAACCTGGATAACGTCCCCTTTGCGTTCAGCGGAATGTGGGCTGTCTGGTTGGTACACGTGTACAGCATGTACGTGTACTTCTACCTCTTTGTCGGCGCAGCACTTCGGCAGCTTGACCGAAGTCTGCTCGAAGCATCGGCCGATCTCGGTGCCGACATGGGTACGACGTTTCGGCGGGTAATCCTGCCCGAACTGCGACCTGCCCTTGTCAGCGCCGCCCTGCTCGTGTTTATGATTTCAATGGCCTCGTTTACGGCGCCCCTGCTTTTTGCCGGATCCGAACAATTCCTCACGCTGCAGATCTACAACTACAAGCTGAACGGATCGATGGCGTTGTCGGCCACGGTCTCCACACTGCTCACGCTCATTTGCGTGGCATTCCTGTTCGCATTGGAGTGGTCAAACCGGGCCCGTGGTCGCGGAGCCGCAAAAGGCGCGCAGCCGCCGCCGGAACAGATCGCACGCGGTGCCATGCGTCGGCTCATTCTGGGCGCATTGATCGTGTTCGCTGTCTTTGTTGCGCTACCCGTCCTGACCGTGCTACTCGTGTCTTTTGCCGAAGACGGCTCCTGGACCACGCAGATTCTGCCATCCCGCTATACCGTCGCGAACTACGCAAAGCTGTTCAGCGATGCGGACTTTGCGACGCCCATCCGGAACAGCCTGTTGCTCGCAACGGGCTCAACGGCGGCAAACCTCGTCTTCGGTGTGTCGGTGGCGATCGTGCTCGTCAAGACAGCGGTACCGTTCCGGCGCCTGATCCGCATGCTGGCAATTCTCCCGTTTGCAATCCCCGGCACCGTGATTGCGATCAACCTACTCGTGACGTTCTCGCGCGCTTCGGTGTTGTCGTTTGGTGAGATACTCGTCGGCAGCCTCTGGCTCATGCCGCTGGCGTATTTCATCCGAAACATCCCGATCATCGTGCGGTCAACGACGGCCGCGCTGGAAAACTTTGACGACACACTGATCGAGGCATCCACCGACCTTGGGGCCGGTTCACTGCACACCTTCAGACGCGTGCTCTTCCCCGCAATTCTGCCTGCGGTACTCGCAGGGACGCTGTTGACGTTTGTCGCTGCCGTTGGAGAGTTTGTGTCGTCGATACTGCTCTATGTGTATCAGAATCGTCCGATATCGGTCGAGATCTGGTCGCAGCTCAGGTTGTACGACTTCGGCGCAGCCGCTGCGTACTCTGTGTTACTAATGATCATCGTCCTGTTGGCGTCTGTTGCCGTTCGTATTTTGTCCGGCACGCGCGTAGACAGCGCGCGTGCGTTCTGATCCCGATTCTTCGTCCATGATTATTTCTGTTGTTGGCGCGGGTGCCATTGGATCTGCGGTTGCCCGCGATCTGGCTCTGCGCGAGGGTGTTACCGAAGTCCGCGTGTGCGACGCGCGATCGCGCGCTCTTCAGTCGCTTGGGGAGCTCGTTTCCTCCTCCAAGCTCCGTCCGTTCCAGGTCGAGGGGCGAGACGCCACCGTGCTTGCGCCAATCATCGAAGGAAGCAGCTGCGTTGTCGGCGCGGCTGATCCCACCCTGAATCTGTCGCTCGCTCGCCTTTGCCTGAACATCGGTTCACACTTCTGCGACCCGGGTGGCTTTGACACGGTCACGGAGTCGATTCTTGAACTCGGCGATGCGGCCCGTGACAAGGGTCTGTGGCTCATCCCGAATTGTGGCCTTGCTCCGGGTCTTGCGAACGTGCTCTGCATGCTCGGCATCGAGCATTTTGACACGGTCGAGCATGCCCATATTCGCGTTGGCGACATCACGCTGAACCCGGAGCCGCCGTTTGACTTCCGTGTCTCAACCTCGCCGCAGAAAATGGTTGAGGACTACACCAACACGTCGTTTGCCATTCGTGACGGTGCGCTGGTTGAGGTGGAACCGCTGGCTGACGTCGAGCACATATTCTTTGAGGAGCCGTACGGGCTGCTCGAGGCATTCAACACCGCCGTATCGGGCGGCACGATGATTCGCACGTTTGCAGATCGCGTGCGAAACCTCGACGTGAAGACGATCAAGCGGCCAGGTCACGCTGACCAGTGGCGATTCCTCGTTTCGCTCGGCTTTGCTGAGCGACGGTCGATTGACCTGCGAACACACCTCACGTACCGCGATGTGCTCCTTCGTCGGCTGCGGTCACTCCTTGGAGACGACCAGCCCGACGTTGTGCTGCTGCGCGTGCTCGTCTGCGGTGAACGGGCCGGTGAGCGCAAGACGATCGCGTACGAACTGATTCAGTCGTCGGCTGAGGACGACGGAATCGGCGCGGTACGTGCGGCCACGAGCATCCCAACCGCAATCGTCGCCGAAACGCTCGGCGCCGGTGAGATTGCGGGTGGCGGCAGCGGTGTCCCCGAGGTTGTTCTTGACAAAGAGCAGTTTGTGCAGCGCCTTGCACAGCGCGGCATGGTTGTGAAGGCCCGCGAGCTTGATGGCTGGCTGGACCTCTCAGATCCCCAGTACGCGGCCAAAGTGGGGTAGCCTGGTCAGCTAGCCTGGTCGGCTAGCCTGGTCGGTGGGTCGTCAGGTAGGCCGGGAACAGGCCGCCGGGGTGCGTGCGCAGATCCGACAGGCAGTAGCAACCTGCCCCGGCTTCTCCCGTACGCCCCGAAATGCAGTCTCCGGATAGCCCTACAGCAAGCTCGCCCGACAAACGGTCAGGCCGGCGGACGAAGAACAGTACACGCACACGTTTGGGCGGGAGCCCCGGCGTCGGTGCGGTCGGAAAGACGTTGCGCCGGTTTATTCGGCTCTTGATGAGTCCGTTCGTCTCGTTGTGGCGTCTTTTGCGCGATTCCGGGCGCTCACGACTGCAGCGGACCATGATCGCGTTTGGTGGTGCGGCCGGCCTCAGCTCACTGGGATTCGGGCTCCTCCTCCTCTATCTCCTCGCGCTTGTTCCGTTTACGCCGTCGCGTACCGCCCTCCGCGATGCCGCGACGCGCCGGGCCTCTGTCATCGTTGATGCAAGCGGAAACGAACTGTCCCGGTTCGAACGCGCTCACCGCAAGTGGGTGAACCTTGACGAGATCTCACCACACGTCGTAGCCGCGCTCGTTTCCACCGAGGACCATCGCTTCTATTCGCACGACGGGATCGACTACCGACGAATGCTCGGCGCAATCGCCTACACCGCGCGCGGGAATACTCAGGGGGGATCAACGATCACGATGCAGCTCGCGCGCAACCTGTACCCGGATCGAATTGGTCGCTCGTTCGGCCCGAACAGGAAGTGTAAAGAACTCGTCACGGCACGCAAGATCGAATCGGTCTTTACAAAGGACGAGATCCTCGAGCTGTACCTGAATACGGTGCCTTTCCTGTACGGCGTTCGCGGCATCGAGATGGCTGCACGCACCTATTACCAGAAATCTGC
>JAUIJQ010000454.1 GCA_030431165.1 Rhodothermia bacterium
TCTCGACGTTGCCGAATAGCGGGGGCGCACCAACCGCTGTCGACGTTGCCGTGCACAGGATATCCGACTCAGCGACTACCTCTTCCACCGGCGCCGCGACCAGCTCTGTCCCGTGCAGGTCGAGCACGGCCGCGCGGTCGATGAATGACAATTCTGCGTCGACGTCGCAGTCATGGAACAGTACTCTGGTCAAACGGAACTCGCGTGACAGGGCGTGTAGCTGGGTGATCGCCTGTGCTCCAGCACCGATGAGGCCGAGTGACGCGGCATTAACCGGTGCCAGGTACTTGCTCGCTACCGCTGACGCGGCGCCCGTGCGAAGCGCAGTAAGAAACGTGCCGTCAACAATGCCGATCAGATGGCCGGTCAGCGTGTCGTAGGCGCTGATCGTCCCCAGGATGGTAGGCAGCCCACGCCGAAGCGGATTGTCCGGATGGTAGCCTACCACCTTAATTGTAGCCTGCTTGCCGCGCTCCATGACCGGCATCCACTCGATCAAACCGGTGGTCGGGTCTGAATAGTGGAAACCGTCTCGCGGCGGGAGCTGCATCGAGTCATGACCGAATGAACGAAAAGCGCGGGTCAATCCGGCGATCATTTCGTCCATCAATCGATCATGACCGATTCGCTGAACGAGCTGAAGGGTGTCGTCGAGGGACAGGACGGTTGTGGTCATGATCGAACCAGGGGGTTGGCCAAATCCGGCGTGCGAAACTACTATATGTACGTAACGGAATTTTTGCGATTTGTCTCGTTCTTGACTGTATGCGCGTCCGCCGTTCCGGGCGCGTCTGTACGCCCACGTCCTGAAATCACCCGTTTGGATCTATGTCTTCGGTTTTGCGAATAGTCGCCCTTTTTGTCAGCTCGACTGTGGTATGCGCTGTGCTCGCATTACCCGGTGCCACCACTGTCGTCGCACAGACCGGATCGGTTGCCACCATTGTCGGGCAGGTAGTCGATGACGCAAACGACGAGCCACTGGTCGGCGTGAATGTGTTTATCGAGGGCACGACGACGGGAACGGCAACCGATGCAGACGGACGGTTCCGGATATCCGGCGTCGCGGTCGGCGAGCAGATACTGGTTGTAAGTCAAATTGGGTACCGCCCCGATCGCCGTACGCTCAACGTTGTCGCGAGTGGTATGCCGTTCCTGGAAATCCGACTGACAGAAGATTGGATTCCGCTTGGCGAGGTTGTCGCTGAAGCAGAGCGCCCGTTTTCGGCCGCTTCTTCAATGGCATTGCGTGCGTTTGACTTCAGGACGAGGCCAACCGACTCAGCACAGGACCTGCTGCAGATTGCACCGGGCCTCGTGGTCGCGCAACACGCCGGAGGCGGAAAAGCTGAACAGATATTCCTGCGCGGGTTTGACGCAGACCACGGGACCGACGTTGCGCTGGATGTTGACGGCGTCCCTGTCAACATGGTGTCGCACGGTCATGGGCAGGGATACGCCGACTTGCACTTCGTCATCCCGGAAGTTGTAGAGCGTGTCGATGTGCGCAAGGGGCCTTACTTCGCGTCGTACGGTAACCTCGCGACGGCCGGCGCTGTGTCTATGCGCACGCGTGACCACGTCAGCAATAACACGTTCCGAATCGAAGCTGGTCAGTTCGGCACGCGTGCCTCCACGATGGTTTTTCGGATCCCGACACCCGGCAGGCATCAGGGCGCATACGTAGCCGGGCAGTTCTTTCAATCAGACGGTCCGGTGGACACGCCGCAGGCTTTTCGTCGGGCAAACCTTTTTGGCAAGTTCCACTCACATGTCGGCGATCACGCCCGCGTATCACTGACCGCGTCTGGTTTCAGTTCTGCGTGGGATGCATCAGGCCAGATCCCGCAGCGCGCGGTGGACTCGGGACTGATATCGCGCTTCGGCGCCATCGACGACCAAGAGGGCGGAACGACGTCGCGACAAGACAT
This sequence comes from Rhodothermia bacterium, assembly GCA_030431165.1. Lineage (GTDB taxonomy): Bacteria > Bacteroidota > Rhodothermia > Rhodothermales > JABDKH01 > JANQRN01. The sequence continues at coordinate 1,932 of JAUIJQ010000454.1, forward strand.
TAACTTCCGTTATGAAGTTGAGGGTGCCGATGGTGGCGGACTCACAATGCAGATGTATGCCACACGCTACAACTTCAAGCTCTTCTCAAACTTCACGTTTTTCCTCGAAGACGCCGACAACGGTGACATGATTGAGCAGACCGACGACCGTCGTGTTGTCGGCCTCAACGCCGAGTACAACGTTTCCTCAACCTGGTCTGACATCGCCATCGGGACGGCGATTGGTGGCGGGTTCAGGAATGATGATATTGACGTATCGTTGTGGAAGAGTCCGGATCGCGTTCGCAGCTACCAGTTTGTCGGCTCCCGAATTCGCGAGTCAAACCTCTTTGCCTGGGTGAGGCAGGAGTACGTGATTACAAACTGGTTGCGAGCGCAGGCGGGCCTTCGCGCCGACTACTTCGGTTTCAACGTCGAAGATGATATGGAGGGCATTGAGAATACCCTGCCGCACGCATCCGGGTACGCGCAGGCGACTCAGGTGAGCCCGAAATTCAACGTCGTCATTTCGCCGGATGCCGCAACCGATGTGTTTCTGAATTTCGGTCTCGGGTTTCATTCGAACGACGCGCGAGACGTTGTAATCACGGAGCGGATCAACGGCGTTGCGCGGGCCTTGCGTGGTTCCGGTGCTTCGGCTTCTGAGATCAACGACGAGCTGTCTGCAAGCAACTTTGACCCCGACCAGGAGGGTTCCACGTACATTCCGCGGGCCACCGGCGCCGAGGTTGGACTGGAGCGCCGATTCTCGGATCGCGTTGCGGTTTCAGCAGCGCTCTGGGGACTCGACCTCGAAGAGGAGTTTGTCTATGTCGGAGATGCCGGCACTACAGAAGCAAGCGGAGCAACACGGCGCTACGGTGTCGACCTGGAGGCACGGGTCAAAATATCAGATCATCTCTCGGCCGACGCTGACGTCAACTTCTCTCGTGGTGTCTTTGTAGACGAACCCGCCGGGGCTGACGAGATACCGCTTGCCCCACGGCGTACTGCTTCCGGCGGACTGACCTACGCGGCGCAAGCCGGCGAGGTCAGACTACAGGCGCGTCATATCGCCGATCGCCCGGCGAACGAAGACGGAAGTGTCACCGCCGATGGGTATACACTTTTTGACATCGTTGCGACGCGACGCATCAGGGCTTTTGAGGTGAAACTCGCCGTTGAGAACCTGCTGGACGTTGCCTGGAACGAAGCGCAGTTTGATACGGAGTCGCGACTTCGCGATGAAGTGACGCCGGTCTCCGAGATTCACTTTACGCCGGGTAATCCGTTCAACGTTCGTGTCGGCTTGACGTACTCCTTCTAGCGGCCGACCTGCCACAACCACATGGATTTCAGTCTGTCTCCAGAACAGGAAGCGTTGCGCGGTTCTTACGCAACGTTCGGCGCGACGCTGAACGACGATGTCGTTGCGCGCGATGAAAAAGGGCTGTTCGACCACGACGGATGGAAGCGCTGCGCCGACTTCGGCGTGCAGGGACTTGCTGTGCCGGCCGAGTACGGCGGAGGTCGCGGGGCGGATATCCTTTCGGCTGTGCTCGCCATGGAAGGACTTGGCCGCGGATGCACCGACAACGGGCTGACCTTTGCGCTCAACGCGCAGATGT
>JAUIJQ010000455.1 GCA_030431165.1 Rhodothermia bacterium
TGTGATGGGCGATATTATGGGTGATTTGCAGACTCGTCGTGCCATTATTCAAGGAATGGGACAAGAAGGTAATTATCAAAAAATAATAGCAAAAGTACCCGAGGCAGAAATGTACCAATATGGTTCGACACTCCGTTCCTTATCGCAAGGACGAGCCAAATTTACCAATAAATTTGCTGAATTTAATCCAGTACCGCACGACATACAGCGCAAGTTGATGGGCGAGCGTCGATGCAACCGCATTCTCCGGCCCTTCCCCGCCGCCATCGAGATCAAAGATCCCCGGCGTAAAGTCCATCGGGCCTGCGAGCAACCGCGTAAACGGAAGAATCACGTTGTGATCCAATCCGTTGCCGCCGCCCCATGTTGAGTTGTACTCTTGCCCACGGGCACCTTCGCGCGTCATCATGTTCGGATACGTACGCCGAATACCCGTTGGCTTTATGGGCTCGTGCACGTCGAGCATGATTCGATGAGCCGCCATTTCCTCGACGACTTTTCGATAGTGGCGCACCATAAACTGGCCATGGTGCCACTCACCGACGCGGCGGCCGTCGGGCAAAGTGCGTTTGATGTCCTGCGCCCACTCGACGTATCCGGATTTTACGGCGGTCACGCCATGTTCGTTGTAATACGCGAGCGCGTCGTCAAGCTGACGTTCGTAATTCTCAACACCACCGCCGTTTTCATGGTGGCCGATAAGACGGACACCGTTTGCTATGGCGTAGTCCGAAAGCCCAACCATGTCAAAATCATCAACGGGGTCCGTGAAGCTGAAGCCCTCTCCGTCGCCCGCCCACGGTCCGTCCCATCCGACATTCCATCCTTCAACGAGCACACCGTCAAATCCGTGTTCAGCGGCGAAGTCGATGTACCGTCGCACGTTCGTCGTTGTTGCGCCATGTGTCGGACCCGTTCCCCACGATGCGATGCCCAGGTGCATCGCCCACCACACGCCAACGTATTTCCCTGGCTTGATCCACGATACATCTTCGAGCACGTTGGGCTCGTTCAGATTCAGAACAAGATTTGACGTGATCAGCTCACCCGGTGTGTCGGCAACAATCACGGTTCGCCAGGGCGATACGTGCGGTACCTGCACGCGCACCTTGATCCCATCCGACCAGGGAACGAGTTCCGCTTGCAGTGTTGTGGTGCGGGTCGCGCGCGCCGAGCCGTCCGTTTCGTCCGAAGCCCCGCCGGTATGCTTCAACGCCATACTGGCGTAGTCCGTTAGCGCCGCCTCGTGGACGCTGAGAAAAAGTCCGTCGGATGTCTCCATCGTGAGCGGCGTGTGCACAACGCCGAGCTGCGACAAGGTATTCTTCTCGTAGAGGTACTCGTATCGCTGATATTCGAAAGCGGGGATCCACCAGGCGTTGTGATCACCTGCGAAGGCAAACTGTGTCAGTTCGTCAGTGATCTCAAACGCGCCCAGGTTCGGTTGATCGGGCCATTCGTAGCGGAATCCAAACCCGTCATCAAAGACGCGGAATACCACGATCATTGTTCGGGGCGCCGACCCACCGTCCGTCAACGCTACGCTCAGCTCGTTGTGATTGTCGCGTACGCGGGCGGATTCTCCCCAGACCTGCGTCCAGGTCAGATCAACCTGATTGCGCGAGACGCGCTCGACGGTCAATCCGGCTGACAGTGGTGCGTCGTTTGCGATCACGACGCCAAGGCGAGAACGATTGAGCAGCGGTGCGCCGAAGCGCGTCACACTGTACCACGGTTGCCCCTGACCGTCCAGCTCGAACGAGAGCACGAGAGAGCCATCTGGCGAGGTTACCGACTCTACCTGGGCAAACGCCGCAGGCGAACTCGCCAGACAGACGACGAGTAGCGAGGCAATGAATAGAAAGGCGGCGATAGCGCAGCCGAGCAAGTGACGGATTCGGCCTCGGCAAATCATGGCAGAAACTCCCCGCTCATTGCAAGCGGATTTCGCTCACACCCGTTCCAGCAGACACCCCTCCAGCGTCAAACCGGGGCCAAATCCCATGGCGACCCCAAGCTGGTAGCCGTCTTCTCCCGAAACGCGCATGGCGTTGTGCCGATCCAGGAATCGCTTGAGGACAAAGAGAATCGTTGGAGAACTCATATTGCCGTTAAGTCGCAGGACCTCGAGGCTGTCGAAGACGTCGTCTGCAGTGAGCTCCAACGATGCGACGGCTCGGTCAACGATTGCACGACCTCCCGGATGTATAGCCCAGAAATCGATTTCGGATCGCTCTCTGCCTCGCGCTCGCAGCAATCTGTCAACAAGACCTGGCGCGTGTTGACCTATCACTTCGGGTACGCGGGGTGACAACCCCATTTCGAATCCGGCATCCCCGATGTCCCACGTCATGTAGTCGAGTGAATCGTCGTCAAGCGACGTGCTGGACCCGGCAAAGGCGAGCATGCCTTCAGCCTTTTCTCGTGGGTATCCGGCAAGTACACACGCGGCCGCACCGTCAGAGAAGAGCGAGTTTACAACGGCGTCCTCCATGGACTCGCCAACCCTGAAGTGGAGCGTGCACAACTCCACACACACAAGCAGCACCCGGGCATCAGGGTGCGACCGGCAAAACGCGTCCGCGGCGCGGAGTCCGTTGAACGCAGCGTAGCAACCCATAAACCCGATCATCGTGCGGCTTGTCGTCGGCGGCAATCCAAGGCGGCGTACAAGCTCGATGTCGATGCCCGGCGTAAACGATCCCGTACACGAGACACCGATAACGTGGGTAATATCATGCGCGGCACATCCGGATGCTGCCAGCGCACGCGCGGCAACATCAACGCTAAGTGGCACGGCCTCCTCCCGGTACTTCGCGTTGCGTGCGCCGGTGGTGGGCTCCGGCGCGAGCGACCAGTTCGGCGGAAAGAACCGGAAATCATCGGGCTCAACACCAAAATCCGACACGCACGAATAACGATAGTCGATACCTGATCGTTCGTACAGCGTCGGAATGCGACGCTTGATTGGCTCGGGAAGCCCGTCGAGCTGCTGCATGAACCGGATGGCGAAGTCACGGTCCCGCCGCAAGGGTGGGTTGCCCGTTTCGAGGGAGAGAAAAACCGTGACGAGGTCGTTCATGACTCAGTGCGTTTGACCTCATCCCAGATGGCGTCCATCTCTTCCAGCGACGCTGAGGCGGTAGACTTGCCCCGCTCGGTCAGCGTCGCCTCTACCGCGCGGAAGCGGTCCTCAAACTTGTTGCATGCCGCTCGCAGCGCGTTCTCGGGCGTCATACCAGAGAGCCTCGCGTAGTTGACAAGGGAGAAGAGGACATCGCCCAGTTCGTCTTCCCGCTTCGCGAGGTCCGCCCCCTCTGTTTCGCGAAACTCCGTAATCTCTTCTTCGACCTTCTGCCACGCGGCGTCGGGGGCTGCAAAGTCAAACCCGACACCGGCAACTTTCTCCTGAATCCTGTGTGCCCGCAGCAACGAAGGCAGTGCACGAGGCACACCGTCGAGTACCGACCGCCGTGCCCGTTCGCGGAGCTTGATCTGCTCCCAGTTTGCCAGC
>JAUIJQ010000456.1 GCA_030431165.1 Rhodothermia bacterium
CTCTAATGCCACGCCCTGGCCAAAGGCATCTCCGGCCGAGCGGTCGCTTGCTGTAAGCTTTGCCTCCTCCGTCCAGGTCGCTCCGTCGTATGCGAAGACGTACGCCGAGCCCGCGTTTGTAGCACCATCGTCATCGGTAACGGCACCTATCACTACGCGGCCGCCGCTGACTGCTACGGTGTTACCAAAATCCATGGCCGGTCCGGCATCGTTCGGCAGCAACCGCGCTTCTTCAATCCACGACGACCCATCGTGCCGAAACACATACGCCGCGCCCGCCCCTACACCAATAGCGCCAACCCTACCGTTGGCGCCGACAATCGCGACGTCGGCGTCAAGTGCAACGTCAGAACCAAAATTGTCGCGCAGGCTCCCGTCGCTTGCCGTCAACTTCGCTTCTTCAGACCACGTGTCGCCGTCGTATCGAAACACGTAGGCTGCTCCCGCGCCCGCCCCAAGATCGGCGTCAAACCGGGCGCCAACGATCAGGCGATCGTCCGCCAGGTAGACTCTGGCGCCGAACCGCTGACCCTCAAACCCGTCACTGGCCGTCAGCTTCACCTCCTCGGTCCAGACTGATCCGTCGTAGCGAAACACATACACACCCCCGGTATAGTTGTTGTCCCAGTCCGATCCAACAACGGCGACACTATCGCGAATTGCGACGGCGCTTCCGAACTGATCGTCTTCATCTGCGTCGCTGGCGGTAAGCCTGGCTTCTTCGACCCACGAACTGCCGTCAAAGTGAAAGACGTAGGCGGCTCCGGCGTCCTCTTTCTCGACGCTGAGATCTTCGTAGGCTGAGCCGACGATCAGGCGATCACCAAAGATGGACGCGTCTACTCCGAAGCGATCATTGGCGCCTCCAGCGCTCGCGGTCAACTGAGTCTCCTCGATCCAGCCTGACCCGTCGTATCGGTACACATACGCTGCGCCCGCGTCGTCGCCGATCTCATCATCAGAAAGCGCGCCGACGAGAATCCGGTCGCCACTGATGGACACACTCCATCCGAACCGATCATCGTCAGCGCCGTCATCGGCAACGAGTTTCGTTTCGGTTGGCTGCGCGTAGGCGATGGTCGCGCACCGTGTGAACGACGCGAGCGACGCAAGAGACGCGAAAGACACGGTCAAAACGACGCGTGCGATTCTGAGTAACATGCTCTGGTTGACGTTCTGGTACGAGTGGCTCGGCGAAGCAGGGTTGGCGACTTGATGCGATGACCTGCCAGAGACCATTGCACTCGGCTAAGCGGCCGTCGACCCTTGCATCAGGCTATGCAGAAAAGGGCCGTGAGATGTGTCACGGGGTGGCCAAGGAACGACTGGATATGAGAAACGAAGTTGTTGCGTTGTCTTCGCAGCTAGTGTACCACGATCAGCTTTCTCGTCTGCACGTGCCGTCCAGCCGCCAGTCGCACGAAGTACACGCCGCTTGCGAGAGGCCGCGTGTCAATGGTCAGCTCGTACCGACCGGGCGCGCGCTCACCATCCGACAGTACTACCACTTCGCGGCCGAGGGCATCGTGAACCGTGACCGACGCTGTTCCTTTCTGATCAATCGTTAGCCCAACACGAGCAATTCCTGACGACGGATTCGGCCAGACGTCACTCAGTCCGATTGCGTCCGGCCATTTGGGACCAAAGACAGTTTCATTTGCTACCGGGTAGCCCTCGTTCGTTACGATCATGGTGTCGTCGGTGGAGCCATCCCCATCGGCGTCGATGTCGATCGTAACCGTGCTGTCGCTGAGGGCGGACCAGACCGGACGCACCGTATGTGTTGCACCCGCAGCGATGGCCACGCCGCGATGAAAGAAGCTCCCGCGTCCGTCGGGGCCGGATTGGTCGAGTATCAGGTTGTAGCTGCCGGCCGTCGAGCTGGCAATCTGAACAGCGGATGTGTCGTCTACGAGCGACAACGCGGCTGAGCCCGCAGTCGCCGCGCTCAGGCCATCCGCCATAAATGTCCTTACGGATGACCCGACGGATGCGATCGCGCTGAGGCTTACGACGCCGTCACTTCCAGGTGACAGGCTTATGGTCTCCGTGCCGAGCGCAACTTCGTCCGTCTCGCTCACCGCACCCGAAGCCCGGCGATAACCGAGCGCGACTCGGCCAGATTCGAACTCGAGTGCTGACGTACCACGCGCGTTTGTCGTGACCTCTGCCGTGTAGGTCGCTGGCGCAAGTACAAATTCGTACGGATCGGATGTATAACCCGTGTAGGCATAGCGCGCAAAGGCGTCGTCGAGCGTCTGCGTCACGCTGCCACCGGCATAACTGATCTCGCCGGACGGTCCGACAACCCGCGAACCTTCACCTGCGAAGCGCACCGTGAGGTAGTCCTCCGCCAGCGCTCCATCGCGATCATTGCCATTCTTTGAAAGCGGGTCATATCCGTTCTTGCCAGACATGAACGTGTAAGGCCACGTCGCAATACCGCGCTTCAGCACTTCGTCCGCCGTCATCGACAGATACAGCCCGGTTCCGATCCCACCCTTCCACGCGGGATCCGCATGCGTCCAGCTATTGGCGGCCGAATCGACGCGCACATAGGTCTGTTGCGGACCCACGTTGGGGTCGAAGACGATGATGTCGTAGATGCCTCCGTCGTGACGAACCAACCCGACGGGCGCTACTGCGTGTGCGGCACCTTTAAGCAGCGACTCGGCTTCCTGCAAATCACTTCGAAACAACAGCGCGCGATCGAATAGCCGCTGGTCGCGTTCGAGTATCGTCTTCAGGTCCTCGACGACCTCGCGGGGCGTGACCTTGTTAATCAGGATATTCTCCTTTTCGCGTCTATCCTGTGCCGTCGTCTGCTGATATAGCTGCAAGGCATGAACGACATCCCGGAGGCCGTCGCTCAACTGAAGATCGGCGAGGCGATCAAACGCCGCGTTCCCGAGCCAGTAGTTGTTGAAGGCATCCGGATTGCCGAATGCCGCAATGAGCCCCATTGCCATGCCGTAGCACGCTCCCTGGAATCCGGAATCCCGATAGCCGACACCGCTCGTCCACCGCCACGTGTTCGCAGCCCAAAGATTTACATTGTGAATCTCGAAGGACGTGAAGTCGACAGGCTGGTCGCCGGAATACGTTGCATTCTGACCGAAGGCGCGGACCATCGCGTTCCACGATGGCTGACGATCCGTTTCGGCATCCCCGAAATACTCAGGATCATAGCGGACCTCGCCGTACGGTTCGATATTCTCGTCGAAGCCATTCTCCAGATCCGAATAGGCGTTGTTCGTGAAGTTCCAGTAAGCGGCCGGCCACAATGTTTCATCCGATTGTGCGAATTGCCAGGCGTCGAGATCGTAGAAGAACTCCTCGTAGGTAGGTTCGGCAACACTGCCCGCGATACGCGTCAGCACCCAGGGGTGCCGAACCCTGAAGCGCTCACTGCGCAATTCGGATTGATCGTCTGCCGCGTCCACGACATATAGATAGGTTGACGGTGAGCGCAGGTCCTCCGGAACGTTCCACTCGTAAACTCCGCCGGAT